>DASVZD010000075.1:0-6751 GCA_036391815.1 Rhodocyclaceae bacterium | reverse complement strand
ACGGGAAACCGGTATTTCCACCTAGCGAAACGGCTGAGCCCGAAAGACGAAGCCGCCCGGCTTGCCGGGCGGCTCGATGGCGGGTTGCGGCGAAGACCGCTTACTTGACGATCTGGTTCAGTTCGCCCTTGGCGTAGCGGGTGGTCATCGCTTCCAGCGACGCGACCTTGATCTTGGAGGCGTTGCCGGCGGTGCCGAAGGCTTCGTAGCGCGCCAGGCAGATGCCCTTCATCGCCTTGGTGGCGGCGGCCAGGTACTTGCGCGGGTCGAATTCCTTCTTGTTCTGGTTGAGGAACTGGCGGATGGCGCCGGTGGACGCCATGCGCAGGTCGGTGTCGATGTTCACCTTGCGCACGCCGTTCTTGATGCCCTCGACGATCTCCTCGACCGGCACGCCGTAGGTCTCGCCGAGGTCGCCGCCGTTCTCGTTGATGATCTTCAGCCATTCCTGTGGCACGGAGGAGGAGCCGTGCATGACCAGGTGGGTGTTCGGGATGCGCGCATGGATTTCCTTGACGCGGTCGATGCGCAGCACCTTGCCCGTGGGCGGACGGCTGAACTTGTAGGCGCCGTGGCTGGTGCCGATGGCGATCGCCAGGGCGTCCACGCCGGTGTCCTTGACGAAGCGCGCGGCTTCCTCGGGATCGGTCAGAAGCTGCGAGTGGTCGAGCGTGCCCTCGGCGCCGATACCGTCCTCCTCGCCGGCCTTGCCGGTTTCCAGCGAACCGAGGCAGCCGATCTCGCCTTCCACGGAGACGCCGCAGGCATGCGCCAGTTCGACGACGCGCTTGGTGGTGGCGACGTTGTAGTCGTAGGTCGTCGGCGTCTTGCCGTCCTCGCCGAGCGAGCCGTCCATCATCACGCTGGAGAAGCCGAGCTGGATCGAGCGCTGACAGATCGCCGGCGAGGTGCCGTGGTCCTGGTGCATGCAGACCGGGATGTCCGGAAACTCTTCGATGGCGGCGATGATCAGATGGCGCAGGAAGGGCGCGCCCGCGTACTTGCGGGCGCCGGCGGAGGCCTGCACGATGACCGGCGAGTCGGTCTGCTGGGCGGCTTCCATGATGGCGCGCATCTGTTCGAGGTTGTTCACGTTGAACGCCGGGATGCCATAGCCGCGCTCGGCGGCGTGGTCGAGCAGTTGTCGCATCGAAACGAGTGCCATGAAGATTTCTCCTTGTGTTAACGGTTGGACCTGCGCTCGCCGACCTTCACGAGCTTCAGGGTGTTGGTGCCGCCCGGCTGGCCGATCGGCTCGCCGATGGTGATGACGATGAGGTCGCCGGGGGTGACGGCCCCGGCATTGATCAGTTCGGCTTCGGCCTCGCGCAGCATGTCGTCGCGGTTGTCTCCGGTGTAGCGGGTCAACAGCGGCGTCACGCCGCGGAAGATGCTGCACTTGTATCGCGTGCTGACCTCCGGCGTCAAGGCGTAGATGGGGACGCCGCTGGTGAGCCGGCTCATCCACAGGGCGGTGGAGCCGGACTGCGTCAGCGCCGCGATCGCCTTCACCTTGAGGTGGTAGCCGGTGAACAGCGCCGCCATGGCGATCGACTGGTCGATTCGCGTGAACACCCGGTTGAGGAAGTGCATGTCGAGCGAGCCGTCCATCGACTTTTCGGCCTCGATGCAGACGCGCGCCATCGCCTCGACGGTTTCCACCGGGTATTCGCCGGCGGCGGTCTCGGCGGACAGCATCACGGCGTCGGTGCCGTCGAGCACGGCGTTGGCGACGTCCGACACCTCGGCGCGCGTCGGCACCGGGGAATGGATCATCGACTCCATCATCTGGGTCGCCGTGATGACGAACTTGTTGCATTCGCGGGCGGTGCGGATGATGCGCTTCTGCAGCGCGGGTACGGCGGCGTCGCCGACTTCGACCGCCAGGTCGCCGCGGGCCACCATCACGCCGTCGCACGCGTCGAGGATGTCCTCGAGGTTCGCCACCGCCTCGACGCGCTCGATCTTGGCGATCAGCATGGCGTTCGAGTTCGCCTCGCGCAACAGTTCGCGCGCCTGGCGCATGTCCTGTCCGCTCTTCGGGAAGGACACGGCGACGTAATCGACGGCCAGGGCGGCGGCAGTCTTGATGTCCTCGATGTCCTTGGCGGTCAGCGCCGGCGCCGAGAGGCCGCCGCCGCGCTTGTTGATGCCCTTGTTGTTCGACAACTCGCCGCCGTGGCGGACGACGCAATGAATCTCGCGTCCCTCGATGCTCCGGACGTCCATCACGATGCGGCCGTCGTCGAGCAGCAGCACGTCGCCCGCAACGACGTCGTCGACGAGTTCCGGATAGTCGAGGCCGACGCGCTCGCTGTCGCCCGTCTTGCAGTCGGCGTCGAGGATGAAGGATTGGCCGGCCTTCAGCAGCACCTTGCTGCCGGCGAACTTGCCGACGCGGATCTTGGGCCCTTGCAGGTCCGCCATCACGCCGACGGTGCGGCTATGCCGGCGCATGGCCTCGCGCAGGGCATCCAGGCGCCCGCGATGGTCGGCGGCGGTGCCGTGGGAGAAGTTGAGGCGCACGACGTCGATGCCGGCGGCGACGAGGTCGGCCAGGACCTGGGGCTGGGTCGACGACGGCCCCAGTGTGGCGACAATCTTGGTGAATCGATGCATGGGCGAGGTCCAGTAAAAAGGGCCGCGGATGCGGCCCTGGGGTTGGACTCAGCCTTTGGCGCGCTGTTCCAGCATGGCGACGGCGGGGAGAACCTTGCCTTCGAGGTATTCGAGGAAGGCGCCGCCGGCGGTGGAGATGTAGGACACCTTGTCGTAGATGTCGTACTTCTGGATGGCGGCGATGGTATCGCCGCCGCCGGCCAGGGTGAACGCCTTGGTTTCCGCGATGGCCCGGGCGATGGTCTTGGTGCCGGCGCCGAACTGGTCGAACTCGAACACGCCGACCGGGCCGTTCCACACCACGGTGCCCGCCTTCATGATGATGTCCGCGACTTCCTTCGCCGACTTGGGGCCGATGTCGAAAATCATGTCGTCGTCGGCCACCGCGCCCGCATCCTTGAGCACGGCCGGCTCGTTGGCGTCGAACTTCTTGCCGCACACCACATCGACCGCGATCGGAATGGTGGCGCCGCGCTTGCTCATCTTTTCCATCAGCGCCTTGGCCGTGGGGACCAGGTCGTCCTCGCACAGCGACTTGCCGACGTTCTTGCCGGCCGCTTTCAGGAAGGTGTTGGCGATGCCGCCGCCGACGACCAGCTGGTCGCACTTCTCGGCCAGGGCTTCGAGCACGGTGAGCTTGGTGGAGACCTTGGAGCCGCCGACGATGGCGACCATCGGGCGCGCCGGCTTGGCCAGCGCCTTGGCCAGCGCCTCGAGTTCCTCGGCGACCAGCAGGCCGGCGCAGGCGGCCGGGGCGAACTGGGCGACGCCGTAGGTCGAGGCCTCGGCGCGGTGGGCGGTGCCGAAGGCGTCCATCACGAACAGGTCGCACAGGGCCGCGTACTTCTTCGCGGTTTCCTCGACGTTCTTCTTCTCGCCCTTGTTGAAGCGGCAGTTTTCCAGCAGCACGACTTCACCCGAGCCCACTTCGAAGCCGCCATTGACCCAATCGCGGATCAGGCGCACCGGCTTGCCGAGCTTCTGCGACATCACGTCGGCGACGGGCTTGAGCGAGTTCTCCTCGGTGAACACGCCTTCCTCGGGGCGACCGAGGTGGGAGGTCACCATCACTTTGGCGCCGGCCTTCAGGCAGTGCTCGATGGTCGGCATCGAGGCGGTGATGCGGGCGTCCGAGGTGACCTTGCCGTCCTTGACGGGCACGTTGAGGTCGGCGCGGATGAAGACGCGCTTGCCCTTGAGGTCGAAGTCGGTGAGACGCTTGAAAGTCATGTTGTTGTCTCCGGGAATTTGGGGAAATCGGCCACTGAACCGCCGCGCCGTGGCGCGGCGGTTGGATTGCAGATTTCCGGGGGGCTTACTTCGCGACGTGCTTGACGAAGCGCAGCATGTTGCAGGTGTAGCCGTACTCGTTGTCGTACCAGGAGACCACCTTGACGAAGGTCGGGTCGAGCGTGATGCCGGCCTCGGCGTCGAACACCGACGGCGTCGTGCAGCCGCGGAAGTCGGTGGCGACGACCTTCTCTTCCGTGTAGCCGAGCACGCCCTTGAGCGCGCCTTCGGAGGCGGCCTTCATGGCCTTGCAGATGTCCTCGTAGGAGGCTTCCTTGGTCAGCTCGACGGTCAGGTCGACCACGGAGACGTCGGAGGTCGGCACGCGGAAGGCCATGCCGGTGAGCTTCTTGTTGAGCTCGGGGATGACCTTGCCGACGGCCTTGGCGGCGCCGGTGGAGGACGGGATGATGTTCTCGAGGATGCCGCGGCCGCCGCGCCAGTCCTTGTTGGACGGGCCGTCGACGGTCTTCTGCGTGGCCGTGGCGGCGTGCACCGTGGTCATCAGGCCGCGCTTGATGCCCCAGTTGTCGTGCAGCACCTTGGCGACGGGCGCCAGGCAGTTGGTGGTGCAGGAGGCGGCGGACACGATCTTCTCGCCGGCGTACTTGGCGTGGTTCACGCCGTAGACGAACATCGGCGTGTCGTCCTTCGACGGCGCCGACTGCACGACCTTCTTGGCGCCGGCGGCAAGGTGCTTCTCGCAGCTTTCCTTGGTCAGGAACAGGCCGGTGGACTCGATCACCAGGTCGGCGCCGATGTCGCCCCACTTGAGTTCGGCCGGGTCCTTGACGGCGGTCAGGCGGATCTTCTTGCCGTTGACGATCAGGCTGCTGCCGTCGACCTTGATCTCGCCCTTGAAGTTGCCATGCACGGAGTCGTACTTGAGCATGTAGGCGAGGTAGTCCGGCTCCAGCAGGTCGTTGATGCCGACGACTTCGATATCCGAGAACTCGGCTTCCTTCGCGATGGCGCGGAAGACCATGCGGCCGATGCGGCCGAATCCGTTGATGCCTACTTTGATAGCCATGTTGTCAACACTCCGGTAAGTAATTAGAGAATAGATTCCACGGCTTTCACGACGTTCGCCGCAGTGAAGCCGAATTCCTTGAACAGCACGCCGGCGGGGGCCGACTCGCCGAAGCGGTCGAGGCCCACCACCGCGCCTTCCAGTCCGACGTACTTGTACCAGCCGCCGGTGACCCCGGCTTCCACCGCCACGCGCGGCAGGCCCGCGGGCAGCACGCTGTCGCGATAGGCCTTGTCCTGGCGGTCGAAGACGTTGGTCGAGGGCATGGACACCACGCGCACCGGGACGTTCTTCTGCGCCAGCTCGGCTTGCGCCTTGAGCGCCAGATCGACTTCCGAGCCGGTGGCGATGATGACCGCCTTCGCCGCACCCTTGGCTTCGGAAATCACGTAGCCGCCGCGCTTGATGTTCTCGATGGTCGCCGCGTCGCGCGCGACGAAGGGCAGGTTCTGGCGCGACAGCGCCAGCGAACTCGGGCCGGTGCGCTTTTCCACGGCGCTGGTCCAGGCGATCATGGTTTCGGTCGTGTCGCAGGGGCGCCAGACGTCCATGTTCGGGATCATGCGCAGCGTGGCGATCTGCTCGACCGGCTGGTGCGTCGGGCCGTCCTCGCCGAGGCCGATGGAGTCGTGCGTGAACACGTAGATCACGCGCTGCTTCATCAGCGCCGACATGCGCAGCGCGTTGCGGGCGTACTCCGAGAACATCAGGAAGGTGCCGCCGAAGGGCAGGATGCCGCCGTGCAGCGCCATGCCGTTCATGATGTGCGACATGCCGAACTCGCGCACGCCGTAGGAGATGTAGTTGCCGGTCGACTTGCCGGAGACGTGCTTGCAGCCCGTCCAGTTGGTCAGGTTGGAGCCGGTGAGGTCGGCCGAGCCGCCGACGAATTCGGGCAGCGCCGGGGCCAGCGCGTTGATCGCGATCTGGCTGGCCTTGCGGGTGGCGACGGTCTCGGCCTTGGCGTTGACCGCCTCGATGGCCTTCTTCGCGTGCTCGGGCCAGTTGGCCGGCAGTTCGCCCGCCATGCGGCGCTTGAACTCCGCCGCCTCGGCCGGGAAGGCCTTGGCGAAGTGCTCGAACTTCTTGTTCCAGGTGGCTTCCCAGTCGGCGCCCTTCTTCTTGGCGTCCCAGGCTTCGTAGACCTCCTTCGGGATCTCGAAGGGGCCGAAGTTCCAGCCGATGTGCGGGCGGGCCGCCGCGATCTCGGCGTCGCCCAGCGGGGCGCCATGCACGTCGTGCGTGCCGGCCTTGTTCGGCGAACCGGCGCCGATCACGGTCTTGCAGCAGATCAGGGACGGCTTGTCGGTGACCTTCTTGGCGGCCTCGATGGCCTTGTGCAGGGCTTCGGGATCGTGGCCATTGACGTTCGGCACGACATGCCAGCCATAGGCCTCGAAGCGCTTCGGCGTGTCGTCGGTGAACCAGCCTTCGACATGGCCGTCGATGGAGATCCCGTTGTCGTCCCAGAAGGCGGTCAGCTTGCCCAGGCCCCAGGTGCCCGCCAGCGCACACGCCTCATGCGAGATGCCTTCCATCAGGCAGCCGTCGCCGAGGAACACCCAGGTGCGGTGATCGACGATCTCGTGGCCGGGCTTGTTGAATTCGGCGGCCAGCAGCTTCTCGGCCATCGCCATGCCGACCGCGTTGGTGATGCCCTGGCCGAGCGGGCCGGTGGTCGTTTCGACGCCGGCGGTGTAGCCGTATTCGGGATGACCCGGGGTCCGGGAATGCAGCTGACGGAACTGCTTGAGGTCATCCATCGACACGTCGTAGCCAGTCAGGTGCAAGAGCGCATAGATCAGCATCGAG
>DASVZD010000074.1:0-13351 GCA_036391815.1 Rhodocyclaceae bacterium | reverse complement strand
GAATTCCAGGCCGGCATGGAGGTGCCGGGCAGGCCGTCGCGGATGATTCTGCGCAGCCCTTGCTTGCTCAGCGCGGCGAGGAAGCCCGGCTGGGTGAGGTCACGCGCGTGAGGTTCGAGAAAGGCGCCGATCCAGTTGCGGCCCGTGCCGTCCGCTCCGTGGCAGAAGGCGCAGTTCTTCTGGAACAGCGCCTCGCCCCGCTTCTGCCGCGGCGTCAGGGCGGCGAGCTGCGGCGCGCGGTCGTGCTTGAGATAGACGCTGGCGCTGGTCATGGCGTCGACGGGCAGGTCGGCGCCATACGGATAGTTGTTGCGCGGGTACGAGAGCGGATGCAATTCCCAGGTCGCGGGCTGCTGCGCGGCGGGCGACTCGTGCGCCGTCAGGGGCTGGTCGTGGCAGGTGACGCACGAGGCGCGGAACAGGCGCCGTCCGGCCTCCTGTTGCGGCGTGAGGTTCGGCTGGTCGAGCCCGATCTCCCCGCGCACGAACGGATAGGCGGCCCGGTAGCGGTCGTGGTTCGGCCAGCCGTTCTCGGCGGAGTGGTAGCGCGTGTTCGGCGCGTGCTCCGTCATGAATTCGCTGCGGACGAAATCCGTGACGGCCTCCATGTCGGCCGGCGCCAGGATCCCGGCGAAGCTCTTCATCGCCGTGCCTGGCCGGCCGCCGCGCAGCGCTGCCAGCATGGCGTCGCGGTCCAACTGGCTCGGCGTCACCGCGGTGAAGTCGCGCGGCTTGGGCGAGAGAAAGTCGCTGGCGAGCGTGCGGGCGTCGCCGGAATAGCCGTGGCAGAAGTAGCAACGGAAGTTGTAGATCTTGCGGCCGCGTTCGTGATACGCGGCCGCAGCCCCGGCGGACGGATCCGGCGCGCCGACGCCGGCGATGGCCGCGGCGCCGGCCAACGCCAGCGCCAGCGCCGCTGCGAGGCGGGGAATCATTTCGCGACCGCGTTGTTGGCCGCGGTGAGCGGCGGCGCGCTGATGAACGTCTCGAACACGTACTCGGCGAGGTCGGCGATCTGCTTGGCGTCGAGAACCTTGCCCCAGGCCGGCATCTCGGTGCCCAGGCGGCCGTTCGAGATCGCCTCGAACAGCGCCGGCCGATTGAGCCGGGCGCGCGACGCCGACTCGAGGAAGTCGCGCGGCCGCGGGTTGATGAAGTAGGCGCGCGGCCCCTTGCCGTCGCCCTTCTCGCCGTGGCAGGCGATGCAGTTGGTCGTGTAGTAGGCGCGTCCATCCTGCGCTTCGCCGGCAAGGCCGTCGGGAAGGGGCAGGCTCATGTCCACCTTCTTTTCGGCCGCGGGAGACGGGGCATTGACCGGTTGGTGCTGCGTCGAGCCGTAGGCGCTGATCCCCGAATACTCCTTGATGCGCGGCAGCATGTAGATGGCGCGGATGTAGTCGACGACGCTCGCGATCTGGTCCTTGGAGAGCTTGGATCCGAAGTCGACCATGTAGGTGCCCGACATGCCGTTGGTGACCGAGTCGAGCATGCGGTCGCGCGACCACTTCTCGGTCGCCTCCGGCGTGGTGAGGTCGGGCGCCGCGCGATACAGCGTGCCGTCGGGCGCATGCACCAGCCCGTCGCCGTTCACGCCGTGGCAGGACAGGCAGTCGGCGGCGTAGATGCCGTGCCCCGGCCCCTTGCGCGCCTGGTCATGCGGAATCATGATGGTGTCGCGGATGTAATCGACCACCGCCGCGATCTCCTTCGGGTTCAGCTGCACCCGCCAGCCCGCCATCGCGGTGCCGGGACGGCCGTAGGTGACGGACAGGATCATGCGGTCGCGGCTGAGTTCCTCCATCGCGGCCGGCGCGGTGAAGTCCCGCGGCGGCGGGACGAAGCTGTCGGAGGCATGGCTGCGGCCGTCGCCGCGGTCGCCGTGGCACACCGAGCAATAGTTGTGGAAGATCAGGTCGGGCTGGATCGGACCGTCGTGGTGGATGGTCTTGCGGTCGCCTGCCACGGCGGCGCCCGCTGCCACCGAAAGGGCCATGCCGGCAGCCAGGCAGCGCAACGCGCGCGGCATCATGGCCGCAAGCGCACTCTTGATCTTGAAGTTCGTGGAAGCGTTCATGGAATCTCCAGCGGTACGTGGACGATGCTCCCGTGTAGCAACATGCATGCCGCGGCGCCCTCGGCCCGCACGCCGTGGCATAACAATTGCTGAAACGTCCTCGGGCTTGCGTCGCCCATCTCCGGACGCGCGCCAATCTATAGAGGACCTGAGAATGAAATCGCTGGACTTCGGAGTTCATCTGAGTACCAAGGGGCAGCGCCGTCGCGACGCGCTGCGCGCGGCCGCCAGCGGCGCCGGTCGGCTCGGACTGTGCATCGCCGTCGCGCTGCTGGCGTCCTGCGCGCAGATGTCGGACAAGGCAGTGGTCCAGAAGCCCGTCTCCTACGTGTTCCCGCCGCCGCCCGAACAGCCGCGCTACATACTGGAGCGCGTCATCCGCAGCAGTTCGGATGTCGTGCCCGAAGCGGACGACACGGCGATCAAGCGGGTGCTGACGGGCGTCGGCCGCAGCGGCGAGGGCCTGGCCAAGCCTTATGGCATCGCTGCCCGCGGCGGGCGCATCTACGTCGCCGATTCGGGCGACCGCGTCGTCAAGGTGTTCGACGTCGGCAACAAGCGCTTCTACAAGATCGGCGACGAGGAGGGGCCGGGCATGCTGCGCATGCCGCTCGGCATCGCGGTGGACGGTGCCAGCAACGTCTACGTTGTCGACGGCACGATGAAGAAGGTCATGATCTACGACAAGGACGGCAAGTACCTGCGCGAGCTGGGCAAGAAGGGCGACTTCCTGCATCCCGCCGGCATTGCCGTGGACAAGATGGGCGACCGGGTCTACGTGGTCGACGTCGGCGGCGTCGACAGCAAGGAGCACCACGTGCGCGTATTCGACGCCCACACCGGCGTCCATGTCATGGACATCGGCAAGCGCGGCGACAAGGACGGCGAGCTGAACCTGCCGCGCGACGCGGCGATCGGTCCGGACGGCCTGCTCTACGTGGTCGATGGCGGCAACTTCCGCGTCCAGGTGTTCAAGACCGACGGCACCTTCGTGCGCAAGTTCGGGGGCATCGGCAATCGCAGCGGCCAGTTCTCGCGGCCCAAGGGCATCACGGTGGACCCCGGCGACCTCGCCTACGTCGTCGATACGGCCTTCGGCAATTTCCAGATATTCAACGACCAGGGCCAGCTGATGCTCGACGTCGGCTCCCGCTCCGACAACGACCAGCCGGCCGAGTACTCGTTGCCTGCCGGCATCGCCTCCGACGAAGACGGTCGCATCTACATCGTCGACCAGTTCTTCCGCCGGCTCGACATTTATCGTCCCGCGGCCGTCGAAGCCGGCAAGGGGCATCTCTTCGCGGCCACCGCCGTGGTCGCCTCGGCACCCACGAAGGCCGCCGCCAAGTAGCGCCGCGCTTCCACCGCGAGCCCGACCCGGGCTCACCTTCTGTCCGACTTCCCTGTCGCCGCGCAGATCATCGCGCGGTTTTTTTTCGCCCGCCCCCCGCGAGGGTTTCCCGAAAGCGGGATTCCGGCATTTCTGCGGGCGAGAAACCGGCCCCCTGACGCAGCCGCCGCGACCTTCGGCCAGAGCAACGGAACGAGGCCGCGGCGCGGTGTCCCGCAGCCGACACAAATGCCGTCCGATCAGTCACATACAAGACGACATCCGGCCTCATGCCGGCCACGAACCACGCATGACGTCCGCGTATTTCGACCGGTGGCACACGAGTTGCAGAGAGGTAGCGCGGCCGCCGGTTTTTGAGCCTCAGGCCAGCCCGGTTTTGGATTGGTTTCGCGCGTGGTACTAACTTTTCTTGGGGGGTTAAGATGACTCGCAAATATCGAAGCAGCAAAGTAGCAGGACTGGCGGCAGCGCTGCTGCTCGCCCTTGGCGCCGGTACGGCGCTGGCGCAGACGGCGACGGCACCCGACGCCGCCCTCTCGCCGAGCGCCACCGCCGGCACGTTCACACCCGACCCGTTCACGCCGACGGCCTCGATCGCCGGCACCAAGCACAACCTCGGATCGAACGGCACGGGGCCCAACAACTTCACCGGCACGACCGAAATCTGCGTGTTCTGTCATACGCCGCACGGTTCGGACAGCAGCGCGGCAGTGCCGTTGTGGAACCGCGCCCTGAACCACGGCCAGACCTACAACACCTATGACCAGCTCGGCACCTCGACGCTGAACGGCGCCGTCAAGCCGGTCGGCTCCGTGTCGCTGGCCTGCTTGTCCTGCCACGATGGTACGCAGGCGATGAACCTGATGATCAACCAGCCGGGCAGCGGCTGGGGCAACACGACGGCTCTGACGAACGGCGCCGGCCCGGCCAATGCACAGCTGTTCGGCTCCATCCAGAACGGTGCCGACAACCTGAGTTCCGATCCGACGGACATCGTCTGGATCGGCACCGATCTGCGCAACGACCACCCGGTCGGCGTCGAGTACTGCGGTGGCGGCCTGACGGCCACGGCCGGCAGCAACGGCGCGGCTAACGTGACGGGCACCTGCAACAACCCCGACTTCAAGGCGCCGAAGGCGAAGATCATCAACGGCAACACCGTGTTCTGGGTGGATACCAGCGTCGGCACGACGAACGTCCGGGAGAAGACCGACATCCAGCTCTATACGCGCGACTTCACCGGCCTGAACAACTCCGCCGGCCAGGGCGGCGCGAACGAGCCGTCGGTCGAGTGCGCCAGCTGCCACGATCCGCACAACGGCCAGAACCCGACCTTCCTGCGCGTCTCCAACGACAACAGCGGCGTCTGCCTGTCTTGCCACGTGAAGTAAGGAACTCCGAAGTGTGATGGTTGGGGGAAGGGGGCTCGCGCCCCCTTCCTCTTTTTTTGTTGCACTCGGGGCCTTGGCACGGTGTGTGCATCTTGGGGTCTGTGCGAATCAGCGCAAACGCGCTCGCAATCCGGCGATGCTCGAACGTTCATCCGACCATCAGACGATCAACACACCCAGGTGGCACTTCCATGAACATATCTCATACATCGTGGCTTCGACACGGTCTTGCGGCCCTCGGATCGGCGATCGCCATTGCTGCCGCCGCCGAGCCTTCGACCCCCGCCGCGACGGACGCGGCGGCGAAGCCGGGCGGGCAGGCCGCGGCGTCCGCCGCCAAGGCCGAACCGATCTTCGCGCACGTCGGCGACCAGGACATCACGCTGCGCGAATACTCCGCGGCGCTCGCCGACGCAATGCGCAAGAAGTTCTATCACGGCAAGCCGCCCGAAGAGGAAGTCGTCGCCCTGCGCCGTGAGGTCGGGCAGTCCCTGATCGACGATCGGCTCATCTTCAAGGAAGCGCAGCGGCGCAAGGTCGAGCCCGACGAGATGCAGGTGAAGGGGACGATCGCGTCATACGAGGAGCGCTACGCCGGCAGTCCGCAATGGCAGCAGAACCGAGAACGCCTGCTGCCTGGGCTGACGAGGCTGCTGGAGCGGCAGAGCGTCGTGGCGCGCATGCGCAGCCAGGTGATCGGCAGCGTGTCGGAGCCGGCCGAGTACGAAGTCAAGTCCTATTACGAGCAGTATCCGCAGAAATTCACCGAACCGGCCCAGGTCCATCTGCTCAGCATCCTGCTGAAAGTCGATCCGTCGTCGGGAAAGGCGGAGTGGGACAAGGCGATGGAGGAGGGACGCGATATCGTGAAGCGGCTCGCGGGCGGGGCGGATTTCGCCGAACTGGCCAAGGTGCAGTCCGCCGACGCGTCGGCCGCCAAGGGCGGCGACATGGGCTGGCTGCATCTCGGCGTACTCCCGCCCAAAGTACAGAAGGTGGTCGACGCGCTCAAGGTCGGTCAGACCTCGAAGCCCTTCCTGGTGCTGGAGGGCGTCGCGGTCGTGCGCCTGGTCGAGCGCAAGCCGGCGCAACTCATGGCCTTCGACGACGTGCGCAGGCGCGCCACCCTGCTGCGGTGGCAGGAACAGCGCGACGACGCTTGGCGCAGCTTCGTCGGCGGCCTGCGCGAAGCGACCCCCGTGCGGGTGGACGAGAGCATCTACACGCTGAAGCCCGCGGAGCCGGGAACGAAGCAGGCGACGACCTCCGCGGCGGCGACGCCAGCCACGGGGTCGGCGCATTGAGCGGGCGCCGGGCGCGGAGAAACGGCTAGGACGTGCAACCAGACAGGATCGAGAGTGGGTGGACCGCATCAGACCAGACGGACTGCTGCTGCTGCTGCTGGCAGGAACCCTTGCGCTCCAGCCGCGAGGCGCTCGGGCCGATGATGGACCGAGCATGCCCGCTCCGGCGGCGGAACAGCCGGCCGACGATTCGCCCGCAGCGTCCGCGGCGGCGGCGGCAGACGCCGCCGAACACACGCACTGGCAGCACGCGCCGATCAAATGGTGGGGTTCGACGGGATCGCGCCTCATGAAGACCTGGGCCAATTCGACGCCGGGCGCCACGGGCTCGATACAGGACGTGCAGCTCAACGCCAGCAGCTACATCTGGCAGCCCTGGTTCGCGCTGGTCAATGGCGGCTTCGGTCTCAACTCCACCGGCTCCAAGTCCTATCAGACCAAGGACAAGAGCCTCAGTGTGACCGGCAGCGGCAACCTGGTGCTGTTCCCGCAGAGCCGCTTCCCCTTCCAGGGCAGCTTCACCGTGGCGGACAGCCGAACCGACGCCGACCTGATCGGGACCAGCGCCTACACGAGCAGCACCCTGTATGCGTCGCAGAGCTATTCGCCCCTGGGCGGCGGAGGCCACTACAACGTCGACTTCACGCGCAGCGAAATGAACGGCGAGATCTACGGCAAGGACGTGCAGGACTCTCTCTCGGCGACGGGGAACCAGGACATCGGCGACCACCATCTGCAAGTCAATGCCGTCGACACCAGCGACAGCCGCAAGGCGGCCGCCGACCGTTCGGAGGTGCGCACGGCAACGTTGCGGGACGACTTCTCCTCGCCAGAGAACTTCCTCACCGTGAATTCCCTGGCCAGCATCAGCCAGTCCGACATGCTGTACAGCTCGACGCAGAGCAACGTCTCGTTCCTGCAGGCGATGTCCTTTGGCACGTGGCGCCCCGACGAGGATTCCCCCTGGCTGGTCAGCGCAACCGCGCGCGTCTATGGCAGCGACGTCAGCAACGCCACCGCATCGTTGCGCAACACGTCCAAGAGCGACGGCTATGGCGCGAGCGTCGGCGCGTCGTACGACTGGAGCAAGAACCTGCGCTTCAACGGCAGCGGCAACCTCAATGTTTCCGACGTGGCCGCGGCGCAGGCGCTCTCGGCCAACGGAACACTCGGCGGCGCCTACATCTCCGATCCGATTCCCCTGGGCGAGTTCAGGTACACCTGGAGCGCTGCTGCCAACGGCGGCGCCAGCTTCGCCCGTGCGCGAGACGCAAACACGGCGGGCGCGACGAGCAGCGGCACCCAGTTCACCGAATCGGGCAGCCAGACGCTGACGCGCGACTTCACGCTGAGCACCACGTCGCGCCTGAGCACGCGTCTGGTCGAGGCGCTCAACCTGCGCCAATCCAATTCTGCCGCCCTCGGCACGACGCGCAGCACCGACTACTTCGGCCTTCAGCACACCGCGGGGCTGTCCTGGATGATGTTCACCGAGGATTTCCGCTTCATGGCCAGCACTTCGGTCAGCGATGCCAGGAGCAGCGGCGCGGTGTCCGACCAGATCAACGGCCAGCTTTCGGTAGACGGCAACACGGGGCGCAATTCGTCCATCTCCGGCAGCATCTCGGCACAGAAAACCATCCAGCACAGCGACATACCGCTGGCGTCATCCCCCGCTTCGCTTGCCCCCGGCTCCCCGCTGCCGAGCATAACGACCTTCGGCGTGATGCAGAACCAGGCGACATCGTTCAATGCCGACATCACATACATCAACGCCAAGGCCTTCAACATCCCGCGGTTACGCTTCAAGTCGATCCTGCGCGGCAACAACATGCTCACCGATTCCCGCTTCAACGGCGCCGTCGGAGAGCCGGTGGAGAACGTGCAGGCCTCGTGGGACAACCTCCTCAGCTATCCGATCGGCAACCTGCTTTTTTCCGCCGAATTCAGGATTGCGCGCGTGTCGGGGCGGAACAACGAATTGATCTTTTTCAGCATGCGCCGCCAGCTGCGCGGCGTCCTATGAGCAGGACCGGCGGACTCGTCAAGACAAGGACCACGACATGAACGATTTCGACAACATCGGCTGGCAGGGACTGCTGGCGCTGACCGCACTGTGCGTGATGCTGCTGTTCGGCGGCAAGCCCGCATATGCCGAGTACGGCGACGTCGTCATCAACAACTACTCGGACGCGGCCGGCATGCGGCCGGTGATCTTCCCCCACTGGTTCCATCGCATACGCTTCGCCTGCAAGGTCTGCCATGCGGACCTCGGCTTCAAGTTCCAGGCCGGCGGCGACCAGATCAACATGGTGAAGATCATCGACGGCCAGTACTGCGGCGCCTGCCACAACGGCGAGATCGCCTGGCCGGTCGACAACTGCACGATGTGCCACTCGGCCAAGCCGGGCACGCCGACGCAGGTCCACGGCAACACCGTCCAGGCGCTGATCGTGCCGCCGGCCCAGCACGCGAAAGCCCCCTAGGAGTGACCATGAACGCGAGATTCCTCATCATTGCCGCATGCGCGACGATCGCGGCGGCGGACGCTTCCGCCATGGAGGGCAAGGCCGTTTACGCGGCCACTTGCACGCTCTGCCATGAGACCGGCCTGGCCGGCGCACCGAAGAAGGGAAACGCCGACGACTGGCAGCCGCGCATCCGGAAAGGCGCGCCGGCGCTCTACGAGAGCGCCCTGCATGGCACCGCCAAGGGCATGCCGGCCAAGGGCGGCAACGCCGCGCTCTCCGACGCCGAGGTCAAGTCGGCCGTCGACTACCTGGTGTCGATGGCGAGCGCGCCGGCCGCGGCGAAGGCCCCCGCCGCCGCCGCGGCCCCGGAAACGAGGCGCGAGGCGAAGCCGGCGATGGTGGCGCCCGCCATCAAGGTGGCGCTGCTGACGCAGGCGCCGCTGATCAACGTGAACAGCTTCAACCGGCTGCTCAAGCCGCAGGGGCAGCGCAACCTGCCGCCGCTGGAGGACGGCATCCACGACCCGGCCAACGACGGCACCGCGGTGCTGCAGCCCCCCGCCACGGCTTTCGGCCCCCTGCCGAAGGATCCCGCCGGCAACGGGGTGAATTGGGTCAAGGCGCTCAACGACCACGACATCACCCCGCGCTATGACCGCAGCAATCCGCAGGCGCAGGCCGCCGTGATGGACCTGAACATCGTGCGCGAGGTGAAGGGATCGATGCCGAACGTCGTCTATCCGCACAAGGCGCATACGCAGTGGCTCGACTGCTCGAACTGCCATCCCGCCATCTTCATCCCGCAGAAGGGCGCCAACCAGATCAGCATGGCGGCCATCCTGATGGGGCAGAAGTGCGGCGTCTGCCACGGCAAGGTGGCCTTCCCGGTTTCCGAATGCCGCCGCTGCCATTCCCAGCCCAAGCAGCCGTCATCGCAGCCGATGATCGCCAAGGCGCCGGGCGGAACGGCACCGCACTAGCGGACATCAACGAACGAGGCACAACGGCAGCCGGTGCGGCGGCCTTCCAGAAAGGAGCAATGGAATGCGCAAGTGGATGTGGATCATCGCCGCCATGGCCGGCGGAATCATGGCCGCGCAGGCGGAGGACGCGGCGACAACCGCCCCGGCGGCGGCGGTGCCGACGAAGCTGCCCGCCCCCGACAAGGCGGATGTCGCGCTGCGGCTCAAGTCGGTGAGGCTGCTGATCGAATCCTCGTCGGCGGCGAAGCAGATCGAGGCCAGCGGCGTCCAGCAGGCCCTCGACGATCGCGCCCACGCGCGCGAACTGCACGCCCAGGCCGCCGCCGCCCTGGACGCCGGCGACGTTCCGAAAGCGGCGCAGCTGCTGGCGGAGGCGTCGAAGACCATGTTCCACGCCGTGCGCCTGGCGGCGCCCGATTCGATCACCGTCGACAAGAAGCGCGGCGACTTCGACCAGCGGCTCAAGAGCATCGCCGCGCTCGAGGAAGCCTTGAAACGCATCGCCAGCGAGAAGAAGGCCGCCAGCGACGGCGCCATCGCCAGCATCGACAAACTGGTCGCCGAGGCCAAGGGCGAGGAGCCGAGCAACATCGACGGCGCCCGGACGACGCTCGACAAGGCGTACCTGACCGCCAAGCTCGCCGTCGAGAAGCTGCGCGACGGCGATACCCTGGTGCGCACGCTGAAGTTCGACAGCAAGGCCGACGAATACCGCTACGAGGTCGATCGCAACGATTCGCATAGGATGCTGGTGAAGATGCTGCTCGACGAGAAGCGCAAGGTCGGCAGCATCGACGAGATGGTGGCGAAGTCGGTCGACGAGGCCGCGCAACTGCGCAAGAACGGCGAGGCGCTTGCCGCCAGGGGCGACTACGACGCCGCGATCAGGATGCTCGAACAATCGACGTCCGCGCTGGTGCGCGCGATCAGGGGGGCGGGAATCTACATTCCCGGGTGATCAATGCAACCTCCGGGGAGCGGTTCGGCACGCTCGGCGCTCGGCGCCGTCGCACTGGCCCTGTTGCTGATCGGCTCGGCGGACGCCGGCGAGTGGCTGCCGCTGGCCAAGGACCGGATTCACGACCCGCGCGGACCGGGCATCGGCGTGCTGCAGGAACCGCGCGAGGCGCTGTCGCAGCTGACCCCCGACACTGCGGGCAACCAGGTGCTGTGGATGAACGCGTTGATCGAAGGCGAAATCACGCCGCGCCCGAGCCTGCGCGCCGACACCAAGGTCAACATTCTCGATCTCGACGTCATCCTGAAGCGCACGGCCACCATGTACTATGTCCGCTTCCCTCACAGGCAGCACACGGAGTGGCTCGACTGCAAGCAGTGCCATCCCGCCCTGTTCGAGGAGAAGGCCGGCGCCACGCCGCTCAACATGATGATGATCCTGATGGGCGAGAAGTGCGGCGTGTGCCACGGCGCCGTCGCCTTCCCGCTGACCGAGTGCAACCGCTGCCATAGCGTGCCATGGACCAATGGCCCAGTCGGCAAACATTGATGCCCCGCCCGCGCGCCTTGGCGGCCCTGGCGCTTGGCGTCGCGCTGGCGTTCTGCGCCGGCGGACCCGCGATCGCGGAATACGGCGACGTCGTGCTGAATACGCAGGCGGACAAGGACGGCGTGCGGCCGGTGGTCTTTCCCCACTGGTTCCATCGCATCCGCTTTCGCTGCAAGGTCTGTCACGGCGAACTGGGAATCAAGATGCGCGCAGGAGCTGACCACATCACCATGAACGACATCATCAACGGCCGGTTCTGCGGCGCCTGCCACAACGACCAGGTCGCGTGGGGCGTGGAGCGCTGCGACCTCTGCCACTCGGGACTCAAGGGCACGGCCACCGGCGTCTACGGGGGCGACCAGACACAAGGACCGGGAAGATGGTGAACCGCCTGCTGCCGGTCGCGGCCGGTCTCGCCGCGCTGTCCTTCGCCTGCGGCTGCTGCGCCGAAGGCGGCGGAGAGGCGCCGACGCCGCTGGCGGCGGCGTCCGGCCGCACCGACATCGCGCGTCCGGAGCGCTCCATCACCGGCGCGACGCTGGCGGCGGTGATGCCGACGCCGGGAGGACTGCGCGCATTTCCGGGCCTGCCGGGAGGCTACGCCAACTTCATCTCGCCCATCGCCGTCGCGGCGCGAGGACCGGACATCTTCATCGCCGACAGCGGCCTCGGGACGCTGTTGCGCTACGACCGGGTCGCCGGGACCATGACGCCCATCCTCGCCATCGGCGCGTCCTCCGGGCTGCGCCTGCATGCCATGCCGGATTCGACCGTGCTGGTGCTCGATCCGGTCGGGCGGCGCGTGCTGCGCCTGACGCGCGACGGCGCGGTCGTCGCCGATTACGCCGCCCAGACCAACCTGCAGCATCCGGTGGCCATCGCCGTCGACGAGCGCCACGACCGCATCGCGGTCGCGGACGCCTTCTACAACTACCTGCTGGTCTTCCATTCGCTCGGGCGCGCCTCCTACCAGGTCGTCCCGCGCTATCCCGACGGCTCGCGGCCGTTGAGCCTGTCCGCGCTGGCCGCCGGGACGGACGAGCTCTACGCGATCGATCGCGCCGGCCATCAGGTCCTGCGCTTGGACTGGGACGGGCGCATTCTCCAGGCCTTCGGCCGGGAATCCCTGCTGCGGCCCGCTGCCATTGCGGTCGATCGCCACGGCCGCGTGTTCGTGGCCGACGCACAGGATGCCAGGATCAAGATGTTCGTCCAGGGCCGCCCGGCGGGAACGCTGGGCGGCGGCTCGGCGGCGGGCGGCTGGGTTGACATTGCAGACCTGCAGGCGGGCGACACCCGCGAACTGTACGTGGCCGATCGCGCGACAGCGCGCATCGACGTGCTGCGGCTGTCGCCGCCGGCGGGGAAATAGGCGCAGCCATGGCGGCGAACCGGACGTTGGACCGCAGGCAATTCCTCCGCTCGGCCGGGTCGGGGCTGGGCCTCGCCGCGCTGGCCGGCTGCGCGACCGCGCCGCCGCCCACGCTCCAGCTGCAGCCACCCAACGGCGGCGGACGAAAGTTCGTGTGGCCGCCGCCGCCCGAGGTGCCGCGCTTCCTCTACGCCGGCGAATTGACCGGCGAGGCGAATTTCGCGCGCCAGGAGACGCTCGGCGACGGCGTCGTCGGCGCCCTCAAGTGGTTCGTCGGCCTGGTGGTCGGCGAGGCGCCGCCGCTGGTCATGCAGCGGCCGCAGGCCGGCGTGGTCGACGAGCGCGGCCGCATCTTCGTCACCGACGTGAGCCGGCAGGCGGTGTTCGTGTTCGACGAGAAGGAGGGCCAGTTGCTGCTGTGGGACATGGCGAGCAGCACCCGGCATTTCTCCGCGCCTGTCGGCATCGCGGTCGGCCTCGGCGGGCAGATCCTGGTCAGCGACGCGGAACTCGGCATCGTGGTCAAGCTGCTGCCGGACGGCACGCCGCTCGGCAGCTTCGGCCAGGACAAGCTCAAGCGGCCCACCGGCCTGGCGCGCGATCCCGTGCGCGGCCTGGTGTACGTGGCGGACACCCGCGCGCACGACATCAAGGTATTCGACGACCAGGACCGGCTGGTGAACGTCATCGGCCACTCCGGGGACGACGACGGCGAGCTCAATGCGCCGACCCACCTCACCTTCGCCGGCGGCAGGCTTTACGTGACGGACTCGCTCAACAGCCGCATACAGGTCTATGCCGAGAACGGCGAGTGGGAGCGCCACTTCGGCGCGCGCGGGCTCTACGTCGGCAACCTGGTGCGGCCGAAGGGCGTCGCCGTGGACAACGAGGGCCATGT
>DASVZD010000073.1:0-2087 GCA_036391815.1 Rhodocyclaceae bacterium | reverse complement strand
GGACAGCGGCCAGGTGGCGTCGAGGCTGGCTTCGCCGGCGAGCACCAGGTGCGCGTCGGGATCGGGATAGCGCTCGAGCATGTACTCGATGACGACCTGGTTCATGCGGTTCCAGACGTGTTTCACGTCCTCGGGCACCTGCGTGCGGCGCACCGGCCGGCCGAGCGGATCGAGGATGCTCTGCGAGGTGTTGTAGATGATCGAGCAGTCGAACTCGTTGGAGTGGCCGAGCGCCTTGCGGTACAGCAGCAGTCCCTCGGGGTTTCTCAGCAGGCCGTTGTTGTGCGCCAGGTCGGCGAGGTTCTCCGTGCTGTTGAAGAACTCGTTCGGCTTCATGCCCTCCGGCACTTCGAGCGGTATCGGGCGGAACGGCGTGACGATCTGTCGGGGGCCGGATTGCATGTTCTTGTCTTCCTCTCGTCTCTTCTAATCGGGGCGCGGGGAGCATAGAACGCGACGGGCCGGCGCGACAAATCAGGAATCATGAATGCCGCTTCAATTCCCTCTATGTTTGCGCTAACGTAGCGGCTTTCCGAAAAATAACGATTGCGGAGGAAGGGAAATGACGGCGACGCGCATCATGCTGGACGAGAACGAGATCCCGACCCACTGGTACAACGTCGTCGCCGACATGCCCAACAAGCCGCTGCCGCCGCTCGGTCCGGACGGCAAGCCGGTCGGTCCCGAGCAGATGGGCGTGATCTTCCCCGACACCATCCTCGCCCAGGAGATGAGCGGCGAGCGCTGGATCGCGATTCCCGAGGAGGTGCGCGAGGCCTACCGCATCTGGCGGCCGACGCCGCTGATCCGCGCGGTGAGGCTCGAGAAGGCGCTCGGCACGCCGGCCAAGATCTACTACAAGTACGAAGGCGTCTCGCCGACCGGCTCGCACAAGCCCAACTCCGCCATCCCGCAGGCCTACCTGAACAAGGTGGCCGGCATCAAGCGCCTGACCACCGAGACGGGCGCGGGCCAATGGGGCTCGTCGCTCGCCTTCGCCGGCCAGATGTTCGGCATCGCGGTGCGCATCTACATGGTGAAGATCAGCTACCAGCAGAAGCCGTTCCGCCGTTCGATGATGCAGACCTGGGGCGCCGAGGTGTTCGCGAGTCCCTCCGACATGACCAAGACCGGCCGCGACATCCTCGCGCGCGATCCGGACAACCAGGGCTCGCTCGGCATCGCGATCTCGGAAGCGGTCGAAGAGGCGGCCTCGCGCGCCGATACCAAGTACGCGCTCGGCTCGGTGCTCAACCACGTGCTGCTGCACCAGACGGTCATCGGCCTGGAGGCGAAGAAGCAGCTCGAGAAGGTGGGCGAGTATCCCGACGTGATCTTCGCCCCCTGCGGCGGCGGCTCCAACTTCGCCGGCATCGCCTTCCCCTTCTTCGCCGACAAGGCGGCCGGCAAGCAGGTGCGCCTCGTCGCGGTGGAACCGACCTCCTGCCCGACGCTGACGCGCGGCGTCTACGCCTACGACTACGGCGACGCCACCGGCTTCACGCCGCTGATGAAGATGTACACCCTCGGCCACGACTTCATGCCGCCGGGCATCCACGCCGGCGGCCTGCGCTACCACGGCGATTCGCCGCTGGTGTCGCAGCTGTTCCACGAGAAGCTGATCGAGGCGATCGCCGTGCCGCAGGTCGCGACCTTCCAGGCCGGCGTGCAGTTCGCCTGCAGCGAGGGCATCATCCCGGCGCCCGAGTCCTGCCACGCGGTGCGCGCCTGCATCGACGAGGCGCTCGCTTGCCGGCAGACGGGCGAGCCGAAGACGCTGCTGTTCAACCTCTCCGGCCACGGCCACTTCGACATGGCCTCCTACGACCGCTACCTGGCGGGCGAGCTCGAGGACTACGACTATCCGCGCGAAGCGGTCGAGGCTTCGCTGGCGCACCTGCCCAAGGTAGGCTGAGATGCGCCTCGCCTTCTTCCTGCTCGTCCTGGCCAACCTGCTCTTCTTCGTCTGGAGTGCGGGCTACCTGGGCGGACAGGACGAGGGCCGCGAGCCCCAACGGCTGGAGAACCAGCTGCATGCTGAAAGGATCAAGGTGACGGTGGCGCCGCCCGCTCCGGCCCAAGCGCCC
>DASVZD010000072.1:0-2117 GCA_036391815.1 Rhodocyclaceae bacterium | reverse complement strand
AGCCCTTGCCGTGCTCGCCGGCGCGGGCGGCCTCGATGGCGGCGTTGAGGGCCAAGAGGTTGGTCTGGTAGGCGATGTCGTCGATGATGCCGATCTTGCCGGCGATCTGCTGCATGGCGTCGACGGTTTCCTTGACGGCGGTGCCGCCTTCGGTGGCTTCCTGGGAGGACTTGGTGGCCATGGTGTCGGTGACCTTGGCGTTCTCGGTGTTCTGGGTGATCGAGGCGGTCATCTGCTCGATCGAGGCGGTGGTCTCCTCCACCGACGCCGCCTGTTCGGAGGACGCCTGCGACAGCGACTGCGCCGTGGCGCTGACTTGCTCGGCCGCGTTGTTCAGCGCCTGCGATGCGGTATTCACCTCGGCGATGATGTGCGACAGCTTGCCCACCATCTCGCTCATCGACCGCTTGAGCTGCCCCATCTCGTCGTTCGAGTCGACCTCGATCTGCACCGTGAGATCGCCCCGCGACAACGCGTTGGCGGCCTCGACCGCCTCCCCGATCGGCCGGGTGATGCTGCGCGTGATCCAGAAGCCCAGGACGCTGGCAAGGAGCGCGGCGACCAGGCCCAGCGCGACCATCAGGGTCTGCGCCTGGGTGGCTGCCGCCAGGGATTCGGCGCCGGCCTTCTTCATGCTGTCGGATTGGTGCGCGATCAGGGCGCCGATGGCGTTGATGTAGTCTCCCTGGCTCTTGCGCATGCGGGTGAGCATGAAGGCGACGGTTTCCTCGCGCGGCGCGTTCTTCTGCATCTCCAGCAGCTTGGTCTGGTCGACCTCGTAGGTCTTGCGCGCATCGAGCAGGGCGCCGAGCAGCCGGAGGCCTTCCTCGCTGCGCACCGTCTTCTCGAGTCTGGCGACGTTCTCATCGACGATCTTGCGCGCGCCGGGCAGCCGGTCGAGTTCCTTCTGGGCATCCTCCTGCTTCGTCACCAGCAGGACATTGCGCGTGATGCGGGCCATGAGGTTGATCTGGTCCACGATGTCGTTGGCCCAGATCGTCTTCGGAAACTTGTCGTTGACCAGGTTGTCGATGTTGGCCTGCAGTTGTCCCACGCGCACATAGGCCAGGGCGCTGACGGCGACCAGGAGGACGAGAACGAGGCCGAAGCCCAGGCCGAGTCGTGCGCCGATCCTTAGATTCTTGAGCATGGGGCTTTCCCTCCTAGCGTAAATTCAAAGTCAATGTGATTGGCATTATGCGGGGGCGCGCCGGAGCGGTCGGGCGACGGGGCGCCCGAGACGCTTTGGCGGCATTCGGTATTGCTCGCTAGGCGGCGCTTCCCGCGAGGGCTGCTGCGTCGCTGCCGGCTGCGACGCCGGAAAGCACGGCCATTTCCTCGACGGAAAGGACGCGCATGATGTCGAGGATGATGACGAACCTGGCGTTGACCTTGCCCATGCCGGCGATGAAGTCGGCGCGGATCTTGGCGCCGAAGGCGGGGGCGGGCTCGATGTCGGCGGCGGCGATCTCCAGCACCTCGGAGACGGCGTCGACCATGATCCCGATATCGTGGCGTCCCTCGTCCTGCTGGACCTCGACGATCACGATGCAGGTGCGCCGGGCGACCTCGGTGGCCTTGCCGCCGAAGCGCGCCGACAGGTCGATCACCGGCACGACGGCGCCGCGCAGGTTGATCACGCCGCGGATGAAGGCCGGCATCATCGGGATTTCGGTCAGGCTGCCGTACTCGATGATTTCCTTGACGTTGAGGATCCCGACGGCGAACATCTCGCCGCCCAGGGTGAAGGTCAGGTACTGGTTCGCCTCGCCGGCCGAGGCCGCCGGCCGGGCCGCCACGGCGGCGGCGGCCGGGGTTGCCGCTTGGACCAGGTCAGTCATGGCGGTGTCCTCCTAGAAGCGCTCGAAGTCGTGTTCGGCGGCCGGGGCGCTGGCCGCCCTGGCGGCCGGCTTGGCGGGGGCCGGGCGCAGCGCGGCCTTGGCGGCCAGGTGTGCGGCCGGCTTGGCGGCGCGGGCGGCCTCCTGCTCGATCCTGAAGAAGGCCATCAGCTCCTGCAGCTGGCCGGCCTGTCCGCCCATCTCCTCGGCGGTGGCGGCCAGTTCCTCGGAAGCCGAGGCGTTCTGCTGGGTGGCCTTGTTCAACTGCCCCATGGCGCC
>DASVZD010000071.1:0-5247 GCA_036391815.1 Rhodocyclaceae bacterium | reverse complement strand
TTCGTGCCGATGATGACCCTGGAGGAGCTGGACGCCAACAAGAAGGGCATGTCGGAAGTCGCGCGCAACGCCCGCCAGGCCAGCCGCACGCTCGACGACATCATCTCCGGCTGCGAGCACGCCATCAAGGAAGGCATCGAGTTGGAGCACGCTTCCAGCGGGCTGGCCACCGGCCGGCTGTTCCTGCAGACCGAGGCCATCAGCGGCGCCCTGCCCACCACGCTGCCGAGTTCGAAGTCCGACAACCAGATCATCGCCGTCGCGCTCTGGCTGAGCAAGGAGTTTCCCAAGCGCCGCGTCATCCTGGTGTCCAAGGACATCAACATGCGCATCAAGGCGCGTGCGCTGGGCATCGACTCGCAGGACTACTTCAACGACAAGACGCTCGAGGACACCGATCTCCTTTACACCGGCACGCTGGAACTGCCGGCGAACTTCTGGGAAAGCCACGGCAAGGACATGAAGTCGTGGAAGGAGGAAGGGCGCACCTGGTACCAGGTGCAGGGCCCGCTGTGCCCCGACATGCTGGTCAACCAGTTCGTCTACCTCGAGCCGGGCGCCGGCGGCGAGAAGCCGTTCCAAGCCTTCGTGCGCAAGACCGAGGGCAAGAGCGCCTCGCTGTCGACGGTGATCGACTACGGCCACGCCAAGAACGCCGTCTGGGGCATCACCGCGCGCAACCGCGAGCAGAGCTTCGCGCTCAACCTGCTGATGGACCCGGAGATCGACTTCGTCACCCTGCTCGGCCAGGCCGGCACCGGCAAGACGCTGCTGACGCTGGCGGCGGCGCTGACGCAGACGCTCGAGACCAAGCGCTACACCGAGATCATCATCACCCGCGTCACCGTGCCGGTCGGCGAGGACATCGGCTTCCTGCCGGGCACCGAGGAAGAGAAGATGACGCCCTGGATGGGCGCCATCGAGGACAACCTCGACGTGCTCAACCGCCCCGCCGACGCCGACGAGAAGGGCACGGCCGGCGGCGGCGCCCACCAGGCGAACTACGGCGGCGACTGGGGCCGCGCCGCCACCATGGACCTGATCCGCAGCCGCATCAAGATCAAGTCGCTCAACTTCATGCGCGGCCGCACCTTCATCAACAAGTTCCTCATCATCGACGAGTCGCAGAACCTGACGCCGAAGCAGATGAAGACGCTGGTCACGCGCGCCGGCCCCGGCACCAAGGTGGTCTGCCTCGGCAACATCGCGCAGATCGACACGCCCTACCTCACCGAGGGCAGCTCGGGCCTCACCTACGTGGTCGACCGCTTCAAGGGCTGGGCGCACTCCGGCCACGTCACGCTCCAGCGCGGCGAGCGCTCGCGCCTCGCCGACCACGCCGCCGACGTCCTCTAGCCCCCGGCCGCCGCCCGGCGGCAGAAGGGTTATCATTCGAGCCCCGGCGCCCAGCTGTTCGCGCCGTCTCGGGGACGGGCGTGCCGACCGGATCGAAGCGATACTCCTTCGCCAGCCAGTGGACGATACTCGCCATCGCCGCGGCGATACTCGCCACGGCGACCGCCGTCCATCTCTACCTGGAACGCCGGCGCATCGAGGCCAGCGAGCAGGACCGGCTGATGACGCAGGCGCGCGTCATCGAGGAAAACATCGAAGCCAGCCTCGCCGCGGTCGCCGCCGTGCTCTCCGACCTCCGGCGCACCCTGCCGCGGCACCTGCCCGCCGATGATGTCGGCGCCGACCTGCGCACCCTGACGGATGCCATGCCGGGCATTCGCACCATCATCGTGCTGGACGGCAGCGGCACGGTCGTCGCGTCGAGCCGGCCCGAGGTGATGGGCCGGAATTTCGCACAGCGCGCCTACTTCGACATTCCGCGGCGCCACCCGGACCGCGACATGCTGTTCGTCTCGCCGCCCTTCAAGACCTCCCTCGGCGTGCTGGGCGTGGTGCTCTCGCGGGCCGTCGTGGGGCCGGACGGCGGCTTCGCAGGCGTGGTCGCCGCCACCCTGGATCCCGATTACTTCCGGACGCTGATGGCGTCGGTCAACTACGCGCCCGACATGTGGACGGGCCTCAGCCACTGGGACGGCATCCAGTTCATGATCGAGCCGGACCGGCCGGGCCAGTCCGGCAAGGACATCGCGCAGCCGGGCTCGATGTTCAGCCGGCACCGCGACAGCGGAAGCGACGCGACGATCATGACGGGAACGGTCTATGCGACCGGCGACGTCAGGATGATGGCGCAGCGCTCGGTGCGCCTGGCGCACGGCAAGCAGGACAAGGCGCTGGTCGTGGTCGCCGGCCGCGACCTCGACGCCGTGTTCGAACCCTGGCGCCGGGACGTGCGCATCCAGACCGGCGTGCTGCTGGTGACGCTGCTGCTGGCCGCCGTGACGCTGCGCCTCTACCAGCGCCACTATGCGGCATTGATGCGCAAGGAGGCAGAGGCCACCGCCGCGCTCGGCGACCGGGAGCGCTTCATGCGCATCCTCACCGACAACATTCCGGGCATGGTGGGCTACTGGACCGCCGACCTGCACTGCCGCTTCGCCAACAAGGCCTATATCGAGTGGTTCGGCAAGAGCCCCGAGCAGATGCGCGGCATCCGCATCCAGGACCTGATGGGGCCGGAACTGTTCGGCAAGAACGAGCCCTACATCCGCGCCGCCCTGGCGGGCGCGCCGCAGCGCTTCGAACGTACCCTGACCAAGGCGGACGGCAGCATCGGCTACACCTGGGCGCATTACATCCCGGACGTCGACGGCGGCCACGTCCGGGGCTTCTACGTGCTGGTGACCGACATCACCGAGCTGAAGCGCGCGCAGTTCGCGCTCGCGGAAAGCGAAGCGAAGCTGAAGGCGATCGTCGAGGCGGAACCGGAGTGCGTGACGGTGCTGGCCCCCGACGGCAAGCTGCTGCAGATCAACCGGGCCGGCGTCGAGATGCTGGAAGCGGACAGCGAAGACCACGCGATCGGCCACGACGTCGCCGGCCTGGTCGCCCCGGAATACCGCGACGCGTTCACGGCGCTGACCGAGCGGATTCGCAACGGCGAGTCGGGCGCGCTGGAGTTCGAGATCGTCGGCTTCAGGGGCGGCCGGCGCTGGGTCGACGCCCGGGCGGTGCCGATGCGCGACGCGCAGGGCGGCATCGCCGGCACGCTGGCGGTGACGCGCGACGTCAGCGCCCGCAAGAAGGCCGAACAGGAACTCGAGAAGCTGGCGCAGACCGATTTCCTCACCGGCCTGGCCAACCGGCGCCACTTCATGATGCTGGCCGAACAGGAGCTCTCGCGCACGCAGCGCTACGGCGGGCCGCTGTCGGTCTTCATGATCGACGTCGACCACTTCAAGACGGTCAACGACACGCATGGCCACAAGGTCGGCGACCTGGTGCTCCAGACGCTCGGCAAGGTGTGCCGCCAGGCGCTGCGCGACATCGACATCGTCGGCCGCATGGGCGGCGAGGAATTCGGCGTGGTGCTGCCGCATACCGACCACGAGGACGCGCTCGAGGCCGCGGAACGCCTGCGGCGCGCCGTGGCGGAGGCGCAGGTGTCGATCGAGCATGGCTTGCCGCTGCGCATCACCGTATCGATCGGCGTCGCCAGCCTCGACGGCGCCGCCGGCATGAACGTCGACACCCTGCTGAGCCAGGCGGACCAGGCGCTGTACCGCGCCAAGGCAGGCGGCCGCAACCGCAGCTGCGGCTACCCGGAAGCGCTCAGCGGGCCGCCAGGCGCCACAGCGACGTAATCTCGGCGGCGCGCGCCGCGTGCAGCGGATCGGCGGCATCGGCGGCGCGCGGATGGCGCGGCTTGCGGTCGAGGCGGCCGACCACGCGCAGCCCGCCCGCCTCGATCATCGCCAGCAGGTCCTCGCGGGAGCGCAGGCCGAGGTGTTCCGCGAAGTCGGAAAGCACCAGCCATCCCTCGCCCTGCGGCTCGAGATGCGCCGCCAGCCCGGCGAGGAAGCCGCGCAGCATGCGGCTGTTGGGATCGAACACCGCGTGCTCGAGCGGCGAGCTCGGCCGCGCCGGCACCCAGGGCGGGTTGCAGACCACCAGCGGCACGCGTCCGGCGGGAAACAGGTCGGCTTCGACGACGTCGACGCGTCCCGCCAGCCCCAGGCCGGCGATGTTCTCGCGGGCGCACGCCAGGGCGCGCGGATCCTGGTCGGTGGCGACGACGCGCGGCACGCCGCGCTGCGCCAGCACGGCGGCGAGCACCCCGGTGCCGGTGCCGACGTCGAAAGCCAGCGCGCAGCCCGGCGGCAGCGGCGCCTCGGCGACGAGGTCGATGTATTCGCCGCGCAGCGGCGCGAACACGCCGTAATGCGGATGGATGACGCCGCCGGCCGCGCGCACCGCGACGCCCTTGCGGCGCCACTCGTGCGCGCCGATCATGCCCAGCAGTTCGCGCAGCGACGCCAGGTAGGGGCCGTCCGCCGCGCCGCGCGCCTCGCGGCAGGCTTCGCGCACGTCGGGCGCGCGCCGCAGCGGGATGCCGTGGTCGGCGTCGAACGGCAGCAGCAGCATGCCGAGCGTGCGGGCCCGCTGCGACTGCGCGAGGCGGTGCTGGTTCCAGGCGTCGATGCCGGCCGCCGGCTTGCGCGGCTTGCGCTCGATGCGCCGGACCATCGCCTGCAGCAGCTGCTTGGCGTTCTGGAAGTCGCCCCGCCAGAGGATCGCCGTGCCTTCGCAGGCGAGGTGGTAGGCGGCGTCGGCCTTCAGCGTGTCGTCGCCGACCACGATGCGGCGCGGCGCGGCGACGCCGGCTTCCGAGTGCCAGGCGGCGCGGCGCGTCTCGCCGCCTTCCTGCCACTCGACCATGGGGGTCTCGGACACGCTCAGTAGGAACCGGACGGGGCGTGGTTCTCGAAGCGCGTGAATTCGCCGCGGAACGTCAGGATCACCGGGCCGGTCGGGCCGTTACGGTGCTTGGTGATGATCGCCTCGGCGATGCCCTTGGCGTCCTGGGCATCCGGCTTGTAGTACTCCTCGCGGTACATCATGATGATGATGTCGGCGTCCTGCTCGATGGCGCCGGATTCGCGCAAGTCGCTCATCAGCGGCCGCTTGTCGTTGCGCTCCTCGACCTTCCGCGACAGCTGCGACAGCGCGATGATCGGCACCTCGAGCTCCTTCGCCAGCGCCTTGATCGAGCGGCTGATCTCGGAGATCTCGGTGGCGCGGTTGTCGGTTTCCTTGGCCGAGGTCATCAGCTGGATGTAGTCGATGACGATCAGGCCGAGCTTGCCGCACTTGCGGTGCAGGCGGCGCGCGCGG
>DASVZD010000070.1:0-15369 GCA_036391815.1 Rhodocyclaceae bacterium | reverse complement strand
GCCTGCGGAAGGGCTCCGTGTTCTCGGTGGAAGTGCCGCCGGGAGCGCGGGTTCGTTCGAAGCGACAGGAGCCGCGAAAAGCAAGCCCGCTGAGGATCTCGCTCATCGAGGACAACGCCGACGTCGCCAAGGCTCTCACCTATGCCCTGGAGGCCCAGGGGCATACGGTCCTGGTCGCGGTGGATTTGACGGAAGCAATCGAGAAGCTGTCCGGCTCGGTGCCGGATATCGTCATCTCCGACTATCGCTTGTCCGGCAGCCAAAACGGATACGACGTGATCACCGCCATGCGTGCCTACTTCGAGCCCCACCTGCCCGCCATGCTGATAACCGGCGACACCGATCCGGAGATCATCCGGCATATGGCGCAGCAGGGCGTGGTGGTCCATCACAAGCCTCTCGACATGGACCGTTTCTTCGATGCCTTGGCAGATCTCACGGGCGGTGAAAACGCGGTCGTGGCGGCCCCGTCGTGAGGCGACGGCAGGCCCCGTGTCTAGCTGCGGCCCGGTTCGGGGGATAGCGCCGCTGCCGCCAGCTCTTCTCGCGTATTGATGTTGGCAAAGCCCTCGACCTCCGGGAACTCGACTGTGGCGACCGTGAGAGACGCGAACCACGCGTCGATCTTCCGCCCGCCGCTGGCGAGGAAAGTCTCGAGGCTGTTCAGCACGGTGCATCGTGCGAGCAGGAAGACGGACTGCAATTTGCCGTCGCTGCGGGCGACCGCGACCTCGGCACCTTCCCGTTCCAGCCCGCGATGGAGTTGCGCCACCAGGTCGAGCGGCAAGAACGGCGAATCGCAGGGCGCACTCGCGAGCAGGTCGGTCTTGCATGCGGACAGGCCCGAATGCAGACCCGCCAGCGGCCCGGCAAAGCCGCCGACGCGATCGGCGATCACGTCGTGGCCGAATCCCCGGTAGACCTCGGCGTTCTGATTGGCGTTGATCATCACCCTGCCAACCTGACGTTCGAGGCGCTCCAGCACCCAGGCAACCATCGGCCTGCCGTTCAGCAACTGGAGTCCCTTGTCCACGCCGCCCATGCGACGACCGAGGCCGCCGGCAAGAACCAGGCCCGTGATGCGATCGTTTGCCTTTGGCTGCATGGATACTCCCGCGAAAAAGGTCCGGGCCGGGTCCGCCGACGACCGAGCCGCTGCCAGATCCGGGATTGCACGCGCGGCGCGCCGTCCTGGCAATACCCGCTCCTGCCTATGCAAAATACGTCCATCCGAGTATTCGGGTTCGCGTGGTCGTCGCCAATACTGAGCGCCATAACAAACGCAGCTGTTCGGCGGAGACGGAGGAGACCATGCAAAGATGGTGCTCATGCAGGGCTGGCGTTCTGCGCGCGCTGCTGGCGGCAATGCTCGCCCTTCCATGGCTGCTCCTGTGGATTCCCGATCAAGCCGCTGCGACTCAGGTGGCTGCCGCAGCGGAAGTGAGGCCGGAGCCGGCGCATACCGATGGCCACAACATTTCGCCGGTCTGGCGCGAGGTGCGCCGCGGGGTGCCCGGCGTGACGACGGTCAAGGGCGTCGAAAGCAATGTCCTGATCCAGACCCAGGGCGACGTCTGGCGGCACCTCCACAACAACTGGGTGGTGGTTTACGGCGGGGTGCTCATCATCCTCGTCCTGGTCGCCATTTCGGTGTTCCATCTCGCCAAGGGCACCATGCGTCTCTCGGCGCCGCCGACCGGGCACAAGATCCAGCGGTTCTCGCTCTTCGAGCGCGCGATTCATGGAATCGTCGCCACGTGCTTCGTGCTGCTGGCGATCGGCGGGCTGCTGCTGATGTTCGGCAAGCACGTGCTGATGCCCGTGTTCGGACACACGGCGATCTCGGTGGCGATGCAGATCCTCAAGCCGATCCACAACTTCCTCGGCCTCGTCTTCGCCGCCGCGCTGGTCGTGATGATCCTCATGTGGGCGAAGGACAACCTGTGGGACAAGGTCGATGCCGAATGGATTCGGCGCGCCGGCGGCCTGATCGATCGCACACACGTTCCCGCCTGGCGCTTCAACTTCGGCGAAAAGACGTGGTTCTGGATTGGCGTGACGTTCCTCGGCCTCGTCGTCGTCGTTTCCGGGGTGCTGCTCGACTTCCCGATGATCCTCGCTGCCCGGGGGCCGCTGACGGTGGCCGACCTGGTGCATGGCATCGGCGCCATGCTGATGATCCTTCTTTCCTTCGGGCACATCTACATGGGCACGATCGGCCTCGAAGGAACATCGCAATCCATGACCACCGGAAAGGTAGATGAAGTCTGGGCCAAGGACCACAACCTGCTTTGGTATCGGCAAGTGACGGGCAAGACGGACTAGGCGCGCGGCCATGAACGAACTGCGGGCAGTCTCGGTATCGGTGGCATTGGAGCGGGTCGCGCTCGACAATCGCTGGGCGGATCACGCATGGCGCCTGCGCGGCGTGGGGCCGGCCGGATCCAGGGACGCGGAAGCGACCTTCTGCCTCGACGAACTGGAGTTGCGCCTGCATCCCGACGAGGCGGAGAACTATCTGGTCAACCTCGCGATGCCGGAGCCGCGGCTCTTCGTCATCTGGCGGCTCGACGACGACGTGCCGACGATCATCATGGCCACGGCGAGCTATGGCGAGGCGGCGCGCATGCTGGATGCCGGTCTGAGCGTCGAAGGCGTGGCGCTGCCCGCGGACCTGCGTGGCTGGATCGAGGACTTCGCCCGCCACTACTATCAGCCGCCGGAGAAGCTGCCACGGCGCCGGCGTGCGGCCTCGGCCGACTATGGAGCGCGCATGCCATGAACCGCGACGGATTCATCAGCCGGTGGTCGCGCCTGAAAGCGGCGACGGCAGCAGAGACCGGGCGCCCGCCGCAAGCGCCGCGGGCCGCGTCCGATCCGCTGCCCGATCCGGCGACGCTGGATTTCGAGTCGGACTTCACGCTGTTTCTTGGTATCGGCGTGGACGCGAGTGCGCGGTACCAGGCCCTGTCGAAGCTGTTCCATTCGCCGCAATTCAACGTCATGGACGGGCTGGACGTCTATATCGACGATTACACCAAGCCCGATCCGGTGAGCGAGGAACTGCTCAAGGATCTCGGTCACGTGCGCGAGCTGCTCGCGGACGACGCGGCACCGGCGGCGGAGTCGACCGCGCCGGCCGCTCCGGCGGCAGCGGCGGAGCAGTCCCATGAGTGAGACGCGCTGTCTCGCATGCTCGTGCAACGGCACCGTGCCGCTGCCCGAGACGCTCGGCGATGCCGCCGTCGTGAACGTCCATGCCCTTTGCCGCGGCGACGTCGAGACCTTCCGTGCCGCCGGCCAGAAAGCCGGCCCCCTTGTCGTGGGGTGCACGCAGGAGAAGGCTTTCTTCGGCGAACTGGCCGAACGCATGGGGATGAACGCCGACTTGCGCTTCGTCAACCTGCGGGAACTGGCCGGCTGGTCCGCCGAGGGCAAGGCCGCCGGCCCGAAGATGGCGGCGCTCGTCACCCTGGCCGCCCAGCCCGCCGCGCCGCCGGTGGACGCCGTGCGTTTCGCATCGCGAGGCAGCCTGGCCATCATCGGCCCCGAGGCGGCCGCCGTTGATTGGGCGATCAGCCTGGGCGACGAACTCGACGTGGCGGTCTTCTCCACCTCGGCCGCGGTGCGTCCGCCGCGGCGGCGGGAGTTCCCGCTCCGGCGCGGACAGGACGCCGCCGTGAGCGGTCATCTGGGCGCCTTCGAAGTCGCCTGGCGGGACGCCAATCCGATCGATTCCGAGCGCTGCGTGGGCTGCGGCGCCTGCGTCGCCGCCTGCCCCGAGGCCGCGATCGGCCGGGATCTGCGCATCGATCTCGATCGCTGCGCGCGCCACGGCGAATGCATCGACGCCTGCGGCGCCATCGCAGCCATCGACTTTGCCCGCCTGGACGCGCCGCCGCGGCGCGAACGCTTCGATCTGGTGCTCGACCTGTCGCGCACGCCGCTGATCCGGCTGCCCCATCTTCCCGACGGCTACTTCGCGCCCGGCAGCGATGCCCTCGAGCAGGCCGAAGCCGCGCGTCGCCTGCTCGGTCTCGTCGGCGAGTTCCAGCATCCGCGCTACCTCGCCTACAGGGAGGAACGCTGCGCCCATTCGCGCCTGAACAAGATCGGCTGCCACGCCTGCGTCGATGTCTGCTCGACAGGCGCCATCGCCAGCCGCGCCGGACGGATAGAGGTGGATGCCTACCGCTGCGCGGGCTGCGGCGGCTGCGCCACCGTATGTCCGACCGGGGCCGCCCGTTTCGCCTACCCGGGGCCCGCTGATCTCATGAGCGCGGTGCAGCGCGGCCTCGCGGCCTACCGCGCCGCCGGCGGGAAGGACGCGTGCCTGCTGGTGCACGACGGGCGCAGCCTGCCGCGGCTTCTCGATTTGCACACGGAAGGCCGCGGGCTCCCGGCTCGCGTCATCCCGCTCGAGGTCCACGATGTCGCCGCGTTCGGCCTCGATCTCGCCCTGGCGGCCCTGTGCTACGGAGCGGCGCAGGTGCGCGTGCTGACGGACGGCGAAAAGCCCGAAGCGTACGTGGCAGCCCTCGAGCGCCAGTTCGGCTACGGCAATGAAATTCTGAAGGCGCTGGGCCACGGCGCGCAGCGACTCGGAGTATTCCAGGAGGACGGCATGCCGGCGAATGCGTGGTGGACGCTGCCGGCAGTGGAATCGTCCATCGACCCGGCCGCCTTCCAGTTTCCCGCCAGCAAGCGCGAGGCCCTGGACTTCAGCCTGACGCACCTGGTCGCCACGGCGACGGTGCCGGCCGAGGAGATCGCGCTGCCGACGGGCGCGCCCTTCGGCGCCGTGACGGTGAGCGAGCGCTGCACGCTCTGCCTTTCGTGCGTCGCCGCCTGTCCCACCGGCGCGCTGCTCGACGGTTCCGAAGAACCGCGGCTGCGCTTCGTCGAGTGGAACTGCATCCAGTGCGGCTTGTGTCGCGACACCTGTCCGGAGACCGCCATCACCCTCGTGTCTCGCCTGTCGCCAGGTCCCGCGGCGCACAAGGCGCGAACGCTCGCCGAGGCGAAGCCTTTTCATTGCCTGAAGTGCGACAAGCCCTTCGGCACCGAGCGCATGGTGCAGGCGATGCTGGGCCGCCTGGGCGGGCACAGCATGTATGTCGACGACAAGGCCTTGCGCCGCCTTCAGATGTGCGGCGATTGCAGGGTGATCGACATGATGGAGACGCCCGGCGAGATGTCGATCCTGGAAGGTAAGCCATGAACGTCGCCGCCCATGCTGCCGCTTCGGGGGACCGGCTGCGGGCCGATTGCTACCGCGTGTTGTCGCGGATCTTCGCCGCCCCGCCCGATGCTCCGCTGCTGCGGCAGCTGAGCGAAGCCGGCAGCGGCGCTGGCGACGAGCTGGGCACGCGATGGAATGCGCTGTGTGCCGCGAGTGCCGTCGATGCGGCGAAGCCGGCCGAGGAGTACCGCGAGCTGTTCCTCGCCGTCGGCGCGCCGAAGGTCTTTCTCTATGGCTCCTGGCACGTCACCGGCGCGCTGATGGGGCTGCCCCTGGTTCGCCTGCGCAGCGATCTGGCGCGGCTCGGCCTCGCCCGGACGGGGCAGGGCAACGAACCGGAGGACCACTTCGCGGCCGTGCTCGGCGTGATGGCGCTGCTGGCCGACGACGGCAGCGACGCCCAGGCGGAGTTCTTCGATCGCCATCTGGCGCCCTGGTACGCATCCCTTTGCGATGCCATCGAGTCGCGGCCCGAGGCGGTCTTCTACGCAGCGGCCGCCGGCTTCGCGCGGGCCTTCCTGGCCCTCGATGCCGCATTGCTGGGGCAATGACGCCCCATCCAGGAGGAAAGACCATGAAATCCGCGACCGATCAGACCCGCCGCAAGTTCATCCTCGCCGCATCGCTGGCCGGTGCCGGAGCCGCCGCCGCGCTGATCGCGGAGGGGCGCCTGTTGCCGCGCACGGCGGCCGTGAAGGCGCCGGTGCCATCCGCCGGCCAGGGCTATCGGGATACCGAGCACGTGCGGCGCTACTACAGCACCGCACGCATCTGAGGAGGATCGCCATGCTGACGAGAACTTCCAAGGCCACGGTTGCGCGCCCCGGACGATTGAGCCGCAGCGTTCCGCTGGCCGCGCCGGAAGCCATCGACCGGCGCACCTTCCTCAAGCGTTCGGGCATCGGGCTGGGGATTGGCGCGGTCGCAAGCAGCATCGGAGAGTGCGCCATCGGGAGGGCCGAGGCGGCCGACGCAACCCCGCAGGCGAAGACCGAGACGCGCCGCACCATCTGCACCCACTGCTCCGTCGGCTGCGCCATCGACGCCGTGGTGCAGAACGGCGTCTGGATCCGCCAGGAGCCCGTCTTCGATTCGCCCATCAACCTGGGCGCGCACTGCGCCAAGGGCGCGGCGGCGCGCGACCACGGCCGCGGCGAGATGCGCCTCAAGTATCCGATGAAGCTGGTGGACGGCAAGTATCAGCGCATCAGCTGGGATCAGGCGCTGAAGGAGGTCAGCGACAAGCTGCTGGCGCTGCGCAAACAGTACGGCCCGGATGCCATCTACTGGATCGGCTCCTCGAAGCACGGCAACGAGCAGTCCTACCTGCTGCGCAAATTCGTCTCGTTCTTCGGCAGCAACAATTGCGACCATCAGGCGCGCATCTGCCACTCCACGACGGTGTCCGGCGTCGCCAACACCTGGGGCTACGGGGCGATGACGAACTCGTACAACGACGAGTCCAACTCGAAATGCATCCTCTTCCTCGGCAGCAACGCCGCCGAGGCACACCCCGTCTCCATGCTGCACACGCTGCACGCGAAGGAGGAGGGCGCCAAGGTGATCGTGGTGGACCCGCGCTTCACGCGCACGGCGGCCAAGGCGGATCTCTATTACCGCATCCGCTCGGGCTCCGACATCGCCTTCATCTGGGGCATGCTCTGGCACATCTTCGGCAACGGCTGGGAAGACAAGAAGTACATCAACGACCGCGTCTATCAGATGGACAAGGTCCGCGAGGAGGTCGCCAAGTGGACGCCCGACAAGGTGCAGGACGTCACGGGCATCGCCGAAGCGGACGTCCGGACGGTCGCCGAGGCGATGGCGAAGAACCGGCCGAGCACCATCGTCTGGGCCATGGGGCAGACGCAGCACACCACCGGCAACGCCATCGTGCGCGCCTCGTGCATCCTGCAGCTCGCGCTGGGCAACGTCGGCGTGTCGGGCGGCGGCACCAACATCTACCGCGGCCACGACAACGTGCAGGGCGCGACGGACATCGGACCCAACCCGGACTCGCTTCCCGCCTACTACGGCCTCGCCCCTGGCGCCTGGAAACATTGGTGCCGCGTGTGGGGCGTCGATTACGACTGGGTCAAGCAGCAGTTCGCCTCCGAGGCGCTGATGGGCAAGCCCGGCATCACCGTGTCGCGCTGGATCGACGGCGTGCTCGAGAAGAACGAGCACATCGACCAGCCGGCCAACATCAAGGCGGTGATCTATTGGGGCCACGCGCCGAATTCGCAGACGCGCGGCAAGGAAATGCTCGATGCCATGAAGGCGCTCGACTTCCTGATGGTGGTCGATCCCTATCCGTCGGCCACCGCGGCGATGGCGGCCAAGGTGCGCAAGGACGGCGTCTACCTGCTGCCGGCGGCCACCCAATACGAGACCGAGGGCTCGGTCACCGCCTCCAACCGCTCGCTGCAGTGGCGCGAGAAGGTCATCGAGCCGATGTTCGAATGCAAGACCGACCAGTCGATCATGTACCTGCTGGCGCAGAAGTTCGGCTTCGACAAGCAGTTCTGCGCCAACATCCCGGTGAACAACAACGATCCGAGCATTCCGGACACGCTGCGCGAGATCAACCGCGGCTGCTGGACCATCGGCTACACCGGCCAGTCGCCCGAGCGCCTGCAGGCGCACATGAAGAACATGTCGACCTTCGACCCCAAGACGCTGCTCGCCCGGGGCGGACCCTGCGACGGCGACTACTACGGCCTGCCCTGGCCCTGCTACGGCACGCCGGCGCTCAAGCATCCGGGCAGCCCCAACCTCTACGACACCAGCAAGCACGTCATGAACGGCGGGGGCAACTTCCGCGCCGGCTTCGGCGTCGAGCGGGACGGCGTCTCGCTGCTGGCCGGCGACGGCTCGGCCTCCAAGGGCGCGGACCTGCAGTTCGGCTATCCCGAATTCGACCACGTGCTGCTGAAGAAGCTGGGGTGGTGGGACGAACTCTCCGATGCCGAGAAGAAGGAGGCGGAAGGCAAGAACTGGAAGACCGATCTGTCGGGCGGCATCATCCGCGTGGTCATGAAGAACCACGGCTGCCATCCGTTCGGCAACGGCCGGGCGCGCGCGCTGGTGTGGAACTTCCCCGACGGCGTGCCGCTGCACCGCGAACCACTCTACTCGACGCGGCCGGACCTCATCGACAAGTATCCGACGTATGACGACAAGAAGACGTTCTGGCGCCTGCCGACGCTGTTCAAGACCATCCAGCAGAAGAACCGCGACATCGGCAAGGACTTCCCGCTGATCCTCACCTCCGGCCGGCTGGTCGAGTACGAGGGCGGCGGCGAGGAGACGCGCTCCAATCCCTGGCTGGCCGAATTGCGGCAGGACATGTTCGTCGAGATCAACCCGAAGGCCGCCAACGACCGCGGCATCCGCGACGCCGACGACGTCTGGGTGAAGACGCCGACCGGCGCGCAGCTCAAGGTCAAGGCGCTGGTCACCGAGCGGGTCGGGCCCGATACCTGTTTCATGCCCTTCCACTTTTCCGGTCACTGGATGGGCGAGGACATGCTGTCCTACTACCCGGAAGGCGCGCATCCGCTGGTGCGGGGCGAGGCGGTGAACACCGGGACCACCTACGGCTACGACGTCGTCACGATGATGCAGGAAAGCAAGACGACGGTCTGCCAGGTCGTCAAGGCTTGAGCGAAGGAGGCTGCCATGGCAAGAATGAAATTCCTTTGCGACGCGGAGCGCTGCATCAATTGCAACGGCTGCGTCACGGCCTGCAAGAACGAGAACGAGACGCCCTGGGGCATGTCGCGACGCCATGTCGTGACGATGAAGGACGGCGTCGCCGGCGAGCGCAGCATCTCCGTCGCCTGCATGCACTGCTCGGACGCGCCGTGCATGGCGGTGTGCCCGGCCGATTGCTTCTATCACACCGAGGACGGGCTGGTGCTGCACGACAAGGACCAGTGCATCGGTTGCGGCTACTGTTTCTATGCCTGCCCCTTCGGTGCGCCGCAGTTTCCCCATGAGGGCGCCTTCGGCGTTCGCGGCAAGATGGACAAGTGCACCTTCTGCGCCGGGGGGCCGGAGCCCGATTTCTCGGACGAGGAGTTCAAGAAGTACGGCCGCAACCGGCTGGCCGAGGGCAAGCTGCCGCTGTGCGCCGAGATGTGCTCGACCAAGGCGCTGCTCGGCGGCGATGCCCAGGCGATCTCCGACATCTTCCGCGAGCGCGCCCTGAATCGCGGTCACGGCGGCGAACTGTGGGGCTGGCAGCAGGCCTACGGCAGCGACGGGAAGCCCGAGCCCGGGCCGGCGGGGGGGACCAAGAAATGAAAACGAATCTTCTCCTGATGCTGTCGCTGTCGGCGCTGCTCGCCGCCTGCTCCGAGAAGCCGCAGACCATCGCCGACTATCGCGGCAAGGTGGACAACAAGCCCTACGACGTGAAGTTCGGCGGCGACCGGGCCAAGTGGGAGGCGCAGCTGCGCAGCCGCGTCGCCAACCAGAACGAATACCGGCGCATGCCGTGAAGGCGGAGACGACCATGAAGCGGAGCATCGTGCTGCTGGTCTCGCTGGCGCTAACCGCGGGCGCGGCAGCGAAGCTGCCCCAGACGGAGGAGGACAAGGCGAAAGCCGAACTGGATAAGGAGAAGACGGCCTATACGGACAAACAGTCGGCCTACCAGACCTGCCTGGCGCAGAACGCCACGGCCAAGCGCTACCTTGCCAGTCCGGCCGGCAAGGGCAAGAAGAGCATCGAGACGCCGCCGTGCACCGACCCTGGGCCTTTCACTCCTTCGCCACCCAGTGCCCCAGGCGCGCCGCATGGGCGAGGACAAGGCTGAGCGCGCCGCCTGATGCCGCGTCCGATACTCTCCGATGCCCGATGCGAGATGATCATCGATGGGACGGTGATTGATCAGGAAGGGCTGGCGCGGCCGACCTGGATGCCGCGCGAGCGTGCCCAGACGCTCTATCTCGACAAGCGCGAAATCGTTACGCTGATGACGCTCGGGCAGAAGCCCGAAGCCCTTGCCCTCGGCTACCTGCGCAACCAGCGCCTGGTGGACGACATAAGCGACATCGAGACGGTGCAGGTCGACTGGGACGTCGGAGCCGCAGCCGTGACGAGCAGATCCGGGAAGGCCGGCGAACGCTGCGCCCGAATGATGGAACGACGGACGGTGACGTCGGGCTGCGGCCAGGGTACGCAGTTCGGCGATCAGCTGGAAAGCCTCGTGCCGCTCGCGGTGCCGGACGATCTCCGCGTCTCGCGCACCACCTTGGTCGGTCTCCTGGACGCCATCCGCCGCTGGGATACGGTCTACAAGCAATCGGGGTCGGTGCACGGCTGCGCTCTCGCGCACGGCAGCGAGATTCTCCACTATGTTGAAGATATAGGCCGCCACAACGCGGTCGACACGATTTCCGGCCTCATGTGGCTGGCGAATACTCCCGGCGCCGACAAGCTCTTCTACACGACCGGGCGCTTGACGTCGGAGATGGTCATCAAGACGGTGCAGATGGGCATCCCCGTGCTTGTCTCACGCTCGGGCACGACCGAGATGGGACTCGCCGTGGCGCGGCGCTGCGGCGTCACCCTCATCGGACGCGCACGCAATGACCGATTCCTGGTGTTCAGCGGCGCTGAGCGAATTCGCTTCACCGACTGACGAAGCAGCCTTGCATCGCTCGGGAATCAATGGACGCGTTGCGCGCGGGCATGGCTGCGTGCCCGTTTGTGCCCGGAACCGGTTTGCCGGAGATACTCGCGCAGCGCCACGGCGTTGTTATGCTCGAGGTCATGGGCGCCGAACAGCAGCGTGACATTGCCGCGGCGGGCAGCCGCCAGCAGTTGATGCACGCCGTCCGGGTGGGCATCAAGCTCGGCGTAATAGCGGTGGCGAAACTCGTCCCATTTGTCCGGATCGTGGCCGAACCAGTGGCGCAACCCGTCGCTGGGCGCCAGATCCTTCAGCCATTCATCGAACTTGAGTTGCTCCTTCCTCACGCCGCGAGGCCACAGGCGGTCCACGAGAAACCGTGCTCCGTCGGCGGCATCCGCTGGATCGTAGACGCGCTTGCACAGGATCATTTCGGACTCCTTTCACCATCTGTTCGACCCTGATCCTCGCAGCGAATTCCGCCGTGTCCGATCCACTCGAGGGGCCGGTGCCGCTATTCGGTCAATCGCAGTACCAACCGGCGCAGCAGGGGTTGATTGCGCCACCAACGCACGCCGGCATCCAGCGCGGCGCGACCGTATGGGCTCAGTTCATAGAAGCTGGAATTCGGCATCCAGTGCGCGCATCTCGGCTGAATCCACTCACGCCGCAGCAGGAGCGAACCCATCAATTGCGGCAGGGGCTGCCCTTCGAAGATGATCGCCTTGCGCTCCCGCGTCTGCGGATCGACTGCCACGATCAGTACGTCTCCGGCGGCCAAGCCGATGAGCGCATGCAGCACTTGCCAACGTATCCCGGTAAGTTCCGGCAGAGCATCCATAAGAATTGCGGGCCGCTGCAGGCCTGGAGGAGAGCGGTTCCTGTGAGAATCGCAGCGCCACGCCGCTGCCATGGCGTATAGAGCAAGAAACGCGACCCGCGTTGCACTCACCGTTCGGCGCTGATGCATCAAGGTGTGCAACCGGGGCTGCAGTCCGAATGATGATGTGGAAGCTTTTACCGGTCACCGCTGCCCGTTTCGGGTTGAAGCAAAGCCAGGCCGGCAGCCCGGCAACGCTGGCAGGCCCGCGGGCCGGAGACCCGATTGTCGCGGCCGACCACCTACCGGTAGTCGGAGTACGGAGGTCTTCATCGTGTTCGGCGGCATCTCCCATCCAGTACAATTTTCTTCAGTCAGCGGCGCCGGTTCGGGCGCCGCACGCACGCCCGTCCGAGAAAAGCCGCATGTCAGCAAACCCTACGCCCACCGAGGCGCCCAAAGCGATCTACCTGAAGGACTACGCCCCGCCGGCCTGGTGGGTCGATACGGTGGATCTGCATGTCACGATCCTGGATGGCTGTGCGGAGGTAAGCGCGAGGCTCGCGTGCCGGCGCAACGAGGCGCGGCCCGCCGACGATCTCGTGCTGAACGGCGACGAGTTGGCGCTGCTAGAAGTCGCGCTTGACGGTGCGCCACTGCCGGAATCGCGTTACGCGCGGGAAGCGGAAACGCTGACCATCCGCGGGCCGCTGCCGGACCGGTTCGTGCTGGCGACACGGGTGCGCATCGACCCGGATCGGAACACGAAGCTTTCCGGCCTTTACAAGTCGGCGGACGGCTACTTCACGCAATGCGAGGCGCAGGGGTTCCGCCGCATCACTTTCTTCCCGGATCGGCCGGACGTGATGGCGCGCTACACCTGCACGGTGGAGGCCGACGCGGCGCGCTTTCCGCAGCTGCTCTCGAACGGCAACCTCGTCGCGACCGGCCGGGGCGAGGCGGGCCGGCACTGGGCGAAGTGGCAGGACCCCTTCCCGAAGCCCAGCTATCTCTTCGCCCTGGTCGCGGCCCGGCTCGACGTGCTGGAAGACAGCTTCGTGACGAAGTCCGGTCGCCAGGTGCGCTGCGCCGTGTATGTCGAACCCGGCAAGCTCGACCAGTGCGGCCATGCGATGGCGGCGCTGAAGAAGGCGATGAGGTGGGACGAGGAACGCTTCGGCCTGGAACTGGACCTCGACACCTACATGATCGTCGCGGTCGGCGACTTCAACATGGGCGCGATGGAGAACAAGGGCCTCAACATCTTCAACACCAAGTACGTGCTGGCCCGCCCCGACACGGCGACCGACGGCGACTACCAGGGCATCGACCGCGTGGTGGCGCACGAGTATTTCCACAACTGGACGGGCAACCGCGTGACGTGCCGCGACTGGTTCCAGCTCTCGCTGAAGGAGGGGCTGACGGTCTATCGCGACGAGCAGTTCGGCGAGGACGTGCACTCGCGAGCGGTGACGCGCATCCAGGACGTGCGCGGGCTGCGTGCCGCACAGTTCCCCGAGGACGCCGGGCCGATGGCGCATCCGATCCGTCCGGCCTCCTACGCCGAGATCAACAACTTCTACACCGCCACGGTCTACCAGAAGGGCGCCCAGGTCATCCGCATGATCGAAACCCTGATCGGCCGCGACAAGTTCCGCGCCGGCATGGACCTCTACTTCCAGCGCCACGACGGCCATGCGGTGACCTGCGAGGACTTCGTGCAGGCGATGCAGGATGCCTCCGGCGTCGACCTCGGGCAGTTCCGCCGCTGGTATTCGCGCGCCGGCACGCCGCGCCTGCAGGCGGCCGGGCATTACGACGCCACGGCGCGCCGCTACGCGCTGACGCTGACGCAGAGCCTGGCGCCCACCGCCTACGAGGCGCGCCTGGCCGAAGCCGGCATCGCCAGTGACGACGGCCCGTTGCATATCCCGGTCGCCGTCGGCCTGCTGCTGCCCGACGGCAAGGACGCCATGCCGACCACCGTGCTGTCTCTCACCGAGACGGCCCAGACGTTCCACTTCGAGAACATTCCCGCGGCGCCGGTCGCCTCGCTGCTGCGCGGCTATTCGGCGCCGGTTCACCTCGACTTCGAGCAGGGCGCCGACGAATTGGCGCACCTGATGGCGCACGACAGCGATCCCTTCAACCGCTGGGAGGCCGGCCAGCGGCTGGCGACGCGCGCGCTGCTCGCCGGCATCGCAGTCGGTGGCTGGGGCACCGGCTGGGTTCCGCCGGCGCTGGTCGCCGCCTGCGCGCGCATCCTCGCCGACGCCTCGGCACAGCGGATCGACTCAGCCTTCGCCGCCGAGGCGCTGGTCTTGCCGCCCGAGCAGGTGCTGGCCGAGGAAGTTGCGTCGCAGGGCAAGACGATCGATCCGGACGCCATCCACCGCGCGCGCCGGCAATTGCGCCGCCACCTGGCGACCTCGCTCGTCGAGGCGTTCGAAAAGCTCTGGCATGCCCTCGCGCCGACCGGCCCCTACGCGCCCGAAGGCGAACAGATCGGCCGCCGCGCGCTGCGCAATGCCGGCCTCGCCTATCTCGCCGAAGCCGACGCGCAGGCGGCGCTGCCGCGCCTGATGACGCAGTTCGAGCACGGCGGCAACATGACCGACGTCGGCGCCGCGCTCGGCATCCTGGCCAATCTCGACCTGCCCGAGCGGCAGGCCGCGCTCGATGCCTTCTATGCCAAGTGGCAGGGCGAAGCGCTGGTGGTCGACAAGTGGTTCAACGTGCAGGCGATGTCGCGGCTCGACGGCACCACGGCGCGCGTGCGCGCCCTGATGAAGCACCCGGCGTTCGACATCAGGAATCCGAACAAGGTCTATGCGCTGGTGCGCGCCTTCTGTGCCGCCAATCCGCGCCGCTTCCACGCCGCCGACGGCAGCGGCTACGCGCTCGCCGCCGATGTCATCGTCGAGCTGCAAGCGAGCAATGCGCAAGTCGCCGCGCGCATCGCCCGTGCCTTCGACCGCTGGCGCCAGTTCGACGCCGGCCGCCAGGCGCATGCCCGCGCCGCACTGGAGCGCGTCCGCGACCTGCCCGGCCTGACCCGCGACGTCGCGGAGGTCGTGGGCAACGCTCTGCGCTAGGCCGCCGATACCTCAATGGCGGCCTCTCCACGACGGCTGACTCATGGCGCAGGGAGGAGTCGGCCGGCGGAGTCCTCCGTCCAGGCCTCGGCCGGGCCGGCAGGTGCCCTGCTGCGCGTACCCCGATCTAGCCCTCGCCCTCCTGATCCCGCCCCTTCAGCTTCCGCCACAGCGAAGACCGGTTGATGCCGAGCACCTGCGCCGCCGCGCTCTGGTTGCCGCCGACCTCGCGCAGCACGCGCTGGATGTAATCCATCTCCTGCTCCTCGAGCGTCGGCAGGCGGCCTTCCTCGCGCCGGCGCACCGAGACCATTTCGCTCAATCCCGCCGGCAGATGCGCCGCTTCGATGGTGTCGCTCGCCGTCACTGCCGCGCCGCGCTCGATGATGTTCTCCAGCTCGCGCACGTTGCCCGGGAAGTCGTAGGCCATCAGTACCGCCATCGCCTCGGCCGAAACGCCGACGACCTTCTTGTTCATGCGTGACGTGCACTTCTGCAGGAAATGCTGGACCAGCAGCGGGATGTCGTCGCGCCGGTCGCGCAGCGGCGGGATGTGCAGATCGACCACGTT
>DASVZD010000069.1:0-3683 GCA_036391815.1 Rhodocyclaceae bacterium | reverse complement strand
CGGATATTACCCCCATAAAAAGGGTAAGGGAATTCCCAGGACGGCCGTTCGTGGCGATCAGAACGGGATGTCGTCGTCGAAGTCGTTGAAGTTGCCGCCGCCGGCCGCCGGCTGCGACGCCGGCTTGCTCGGGGCGCGGCTGGCGCCGCCCTCGCGCGGTCCGTCGGAACTGGGCGCGCCCTGGCCTTCGCGCTTGCCGAGCATCTTCATCTCGTCGGCATGGATCTCGGTGGTGTAGCGGTCCTGGCCGTCCTGGCCCTGCCACTTGCGCGTCTTCAGCTTGCCCTCGATGTAGACCTGCGAGCCCTTCTTCAGGTACTGGCCGGCGATCTCCGCCAGGCGGCGGAAGAACACCACGCGGTGCCACTCGGTGGCTTCCTTCTGCTCGCCGCTGTTCTTGTCCTTCCAGGTTTCCGACGTCGCCACGGTGATGTTCGTCACCTGGTCGCCGTTCGGCATGTAGCGGGTCTCGGGGTCCTTGCCCAGGTTGCCGACCAGAATCACCTTGTTGACCGAAGCCATGTGTCACCTCCAAATCCGATTGTGGAATGCGGCGCCGCGATGCATTTGTCATCGCAGGCGCACATATTAATGAAATTCAAAGCAGTTGGCTGCGGAAACCGCCCGAGATCCGGAAACCGAAGCATGGAAACCGCTTTATCGTGCCGGGTGCCAGTATACGCGACCGACATTGCCCCACGAAACGAGAACCATGGCCCTGAGACTGCTCGCCCCCGTCGACCTCCTGCCGTTGGCGGCGTTCGCCGCCGCGAAGGCCGCGCCGTTCTGCCTGGAACGGGGCGTGGCGTTGCGCAACGAATGCCGCGCCGAGGATCGGGTCCTCGCCGACGGCGAGGCCCTGCAGGCGCTGCTGGCCGGCCTGCTCGCGGAGGCCGCCGTGCTGGCCGGCAAGGGCGGCGCCCTGTGCCTCGAACAGCAGCCCGCATGTGAAGACCGGGCGCGCCTGGCGCTGCGCATCGCGGGCGCCGGGTCCATCGAACTGCAGGATCTGGCGCGCTCCTTCCGGCGCTCGGCGGAATCGCTCGGCGCGGAACTCGGCACCGCGGAGGATGCCGTCTGGCTGGAACTGCGCCAGGTGCAGGCCCCGGTGCCGCAGCCGGAAGCCGCCGCGCCGGCAGGCGGCACGGCGAGCGTGCTGTACATCGAGGACAATCCGAGCAACCGGCGGCTGGTGGCCACCGTGCTGCGCAAGGCGCCCGAATGGCGGCTGCTGACGGCGGCGGACGGCGTGCACGGCCTGGCGGAGGCGAGGCGGCTGCGCCCCGACGTCATCCTCACCGACATCAACATCCCGGGCCTGGACGGCTACGAACTGCTGCGGGAATTGCGCCGGCTGCCCGAAACCGCCGCCATCCCGGTCGTCGCGATCTCGGCCGAGGCCCAGCCCGAGGACATCGCGCGCGCACGGGCCGCCGGATTCCGCGACTACCTCTGCAAGCCCTTCAAGCCGGCCGAGCTGATCGCCGCGCTGCGGGCGGCCCGGGTCGCGGCACGCCAACCCGGCGCCGGCTAAATGACAGGCGCCCGCGGCAGCTCCACCCAGAACGTGGCGCCCTGGCCGGCCGTGCTTTCGACGCCGATGCGGCCGCCCATCAGCTCGGCGAGCCGCTTGGCGAAAGCCAGCCCGATGCCCACCGCGCCCGGCCGCGACGCCTCCGCGCCGAGGCGGTCGAAGGGCATGAACAAGCGCTCCAGCTTCTCGCGCGCGATGCCGGCGCCTTGGTCCGTGACGCTGAAGCGCGCCCACGCCTCGCCGATCGGGACGCAGGCGAGCCAGATCTCGCCGCCGCGGCGGCTGTACTGGACGGCGTTCGACAGCAGGCATTCGAGGATCTGCGCGAGCCGCTCGGCGTCCGCCAGCACCGCCATGCCGCCCTGGCAGGACGGGCACGCCAGCCGGCCCGGCGCACCGTCGGCCCCGGGGCAGCCGGCGACCAGCGTCAGCCGCGCTTCGCGCAGCAGCGGTTCGACCAGCCGCGCCGCTTCCGCGACGATCGGCCCGACCGGCACCGCCAGGCGTCCCATCACCGCTTGGCCGTTCTCGATGCGCGAGAAGTCGAGCAGCCGGTCGATCATGCCGAGCAAGTGGTCGCCGGCCTGGATGATCTCCATCACATAGTCGTGCTGATCGGGATCCGTCAGCTCCTCCTCGAGCACCCGCGAGAAGCCGAGGATGGCGTTCATCGGCGTGCGGAACTCGTGGCTCATGCGCGAGAGGAATTCGGACTTCGCCGCGTTCGCCCGCTCGGCCTCGTTCTTGGCCAGCTGCAGCTCGGCGGTGCGCTCGGCCACCAGTTCCTCGAGGCGCTCGCGATGGGCGCGCAGCTCCTCGTCGAGGCGCTTGCGCTCGCTGATGTCGCGCGCGATGACCGCCACGCTGGCCACCTCGCCGTTGCGGTCGCGGATCGGCGACATGCCCATCGACACCTCGATCAGCCGGCCGTCCCTGGCGCGCCGCACCGTCTCGACCGGCGGCACCGCGCGCCCCTGGCGCAGCGCCGCCACGTGGTCGGCATATTCGTGCATGCGCTCCGGCGGGACCAGCATGGCGATGTCGCGGCCCACCGCCTCGGCCGCCGGGTAACCGAACAGCCGCTCCGCCCCCGCGTTCCAGGAGATGATCGTGCCGTCCAGGGCGCGGCTGAAGATCGCGTCCTCGGAGTTCTCCACGATCGCCGCCAGCTGGCCCTGCAGGTCGTCGCCGGCGCGGCGCTCGATGACCAGCCGGCTCAGGCTCTCCACCAGGTCGTCGATCTTGTCGGCGTGCGGGTCCGCCGCGCCCGGCTTGCGCGCGTCCGTCACGCGGCGTCCGTCCCGAAGTCCATGGCGCCCAGGGATTCGCGGGTATCCTCCAGCGCGCGCTTGAGCTCGGGCGCCAGGCCGTCGAGCGCGGCGGCATTGCCGTCGTAGCCGGCGCACTTGATGCGGTAGGCGACCCGGGCCAGCTCCTTGGCGCCGACGCCCGCCGCCGCCCCCTTGAGCTTGTGCGCCACCGAGATAACCTTGGCGAAGTCGGCGCTCTCCGCCGCCACCGCGATCACGTCGACGCGCGACGCCGCCTCGGCGAGGAATTCGCGCATCAGCTCGCCGAGCTTGGCCGGCTCGGCATGGAACACCTCGCCGAGCATGTCGATGATCTCCATGTCGAGGTAGGCGTCCTCGCGCCGGCCGTTCGCCGCCTGCTGCTCGCGCGCCCACACCATCGAAGCTTCGACCACGCGCCGCAGATCCTCGGGCATGATCGGCTTCGACACGTAGTCGTCCATGCCCGCCTGCAGGCAGCGTTCGCGGTCTGCCGGCGAGGCGTTCGCCGTCACCGCGACGATGCGCGGGCGCGCCGCGCCGAAGCGCTTGACGATCTCCCGGGTCGCCTCCAGCCCGTCCATCTCCGGCATCTGCATGTCCATGAACACCAGGTCGTAGCGCTTGCCGCGCAGCGCGTCGAGCGCCTCGAGGCCGTCCTGCGCCACGTCGGGCGCGATGCCCAGCTTGCCGAGCATGGTGGCCATCAGCTTGCGATTGGTGACGTTGTCGTCGGCGACCAGCACGCGCACGTTGGAGGCGGCTGCCCTCTCGGGGCCTTGGGCCGCCGCGGCATCGCCGGGCTGGGCCGCCCGCGGCAGGATCATGCGGAAGCTGGAGCCTTGTCCGGGGCCGCGGCT
>DASVZD010000068.1:0-7466 GCA_036391815.1 Rhodocyclaceae bacterium | reverse complement strand
CTTCCTCGAGAACCTGATCGATCACCCGAAGTTCGTCGCCGGTGAATGCTCGACGCGCTTCATCGACACCCATCCCGAGCTGTTCCATTTCCCCAAGCGCCGCGACCGCGCCTCGCGCCTGCTGCGCTTCGTCGGCGAAGTCGTGGTCAACGGCAACGACGAGGTCAAGGGCCGCACGCTGCCGAAGCTGCCGCTGACCCATCCGCTGATGCCGAAGACGGACCTGTCCGCGCCCGTGCCTGCCGGCACGCGCGACCTGCTGAAGAAGCTGGGCGCCAAGAAGTTCGCCAAGTGGATGTTGGACCAGCCGCAGGTGCTGCTGACCGACACGACGATGCGCGACGCCCACCAGTCGCTGTTCGCCACGCGCATGCGCACGGCCGACATGGCCGCCATCGCGCCGCATTACGCGCGCGACCTGTCGCAGCTGTTCTCGCTCGAGTGCTGGGGCGGCGCGACCTTCGACGTCGCCATGCGCTTCCTCAAGGAAGACCCGTGGGAGCGCCTGGCGGTGCTGCGCGAAGCCGTCCCGAACATCCTGTTCCAGATGCTGCTGCGCTCGGGCAACGCCGTCGGCTACACCAACTACGCCGACAACATCGTGCGCTACTTCGTCGAGCAGGCGGCCAAGAACGGCATGGACGTGTTCCGCGTGTTCGACTCGCTCAACTGGGTGGACAACATGCGCGTCGCCATGGACGCCGTGATCGAGAGCGGTGCGCTGTGCGAAGCCGCGATCTGCTATACCGGCGACCTGTTCGACGCCAGCCGCCCGAAGTACAACCTCAAGTACTACGTGACCATGGCCAAGCAGTTGGAGAAGGCCGGCGCGCACATCCTCGGCATCAAGGACATGGCGGGCGTCTGCCGTCCGCGCGCGGCGCGCGAGCTGGTCCACGCGCTCAAGCAGGAGATCGGCATTCCGATCCACCTGCACACGCACGACACCAGCGGCGCTTCGGCCGCCAGCGTGCTGGCGGCCATCGAGGCCGGCGTGGATGCGGTCGACGGCGCCATGGACTCCATGAGCGGCCTCACCTCGCAGCCGAGCCTGGGCGCCATCACGGCCGCCTTGGAAGGCACGGAGCGCGCGCCCCACGTCACCATCGACCAGATGCAGCCGTTCTCCCGCTACTGGGAGGACGTGCGCCGCTTCTATTCGCCGTTCGAACCGGACATCCGCTCGGGTACTTCCGACGTCTATCGCCACGAGATGCCCGGCGGCCAATACACGAACCTGCGCGAGCAGGCGCGTTCGATGGGCCTCGAGCATCGCTGGGCGGAGGTCTCCAAGGCCTACGCCGACGTGAACAAGCTGTTCGGCGACATCGTGAAGGTGACCCCGTCCTCGAAGGTGGTCGGGGACATGGCGCTGGCGATGGTGGTCAATGACCTCACGCCCGAGGACGTCGCCGACCCCGAGAAGGAGATCTCCTTCCCGGATTCCGTGATCTCGATGTTCCGCGGCGACATGGGCTTCCCGGCCGACGGCTTCCCCAAGGATCTGCAGAAGAAGATCCTCAAGGGCAAGGCGCCGCTCGCGGGCCGCCCCGGCGAAATCATCCCGCCGGCCGACCTCGACGCGCTGCGCGCCAAGGGCGAGCAGGCCGTCGGCCGTGCCCTCAGCGATACCGACTTCGCTTCCTACCTGATGTACCCGAAGGTGTTCGCGGATTACGCCGAACATCAGAAGCAGTACGACGCCGTGTCGCAGCTGCCGACGCCGGTCTTCTTCTACGGCATGGGCGAGCGCGACGAGATGGCGGTCCACCTCGAGCAGGGCAAGTCGATCATCGTGCGCCTCAACGGCCGCACCGATCCGGACGAGGAGGGCATGGTCAAGCTGTTCTTCGAACTGAACGGCCAGCCGCGCGACATGCGCGTGCGCAAGGCCGGCGCGGTTTCCACCGTGCAGGTGCATCCGAAGGCCGACCCGAACAACCCGAACCACGTGCCGGCGCCGATGCCGGGCATGGTCTCGACAGTGGCCGTCAAGGCGGGCAGCAAGGTGACCAAGGGCACGCCGCTGCTGTCGATCGAAGCCATGAAGATGGAGACCATGATCACGGCCGACCGCGATGGGGTCGTGGCGAAGGTCTACGTTTCTCCGGGCGACAAGATCGAGGCGAAGGATCTGCTGGTCGAACTAGGGTAATTTCTTCTGAGGCGGTGCGCTTAACCGCCAAGGGCGACGTGGGGGCGCCGACGCTTCGTGTCCCCCGTCGCCGGCCGAAGGCCGGCTCCTCCTCCTTTACCTACGCGTCGACGCCCCCACGCCACCCTTGGCTTGGCCTTTTGCCGGGTTCGCGCACCGAGGATTCCCGCTCGGGCTGATGGGGTGCCCTGCTGCGCGTAGGTAAAGGAGGAGGCGGACGCCGTATCGTTCTTGTCCGCCGGGGGACACGGAGCGCGGCAGGGTACCCCGTCGGCACGAGCGCCACCAAGCGCATCCGGTCCGAGTACGCTCCGCGGTATCATGACACTCATGACCTACCGCACCCTCGAAGACTACGTCGGCAACACCCCGCTGGTGATGCTCAAGCGCATTCCCGGCGCGGAGAACGCCCGGCGCAACAACGTCATCCTCGTCAAGCTGGAAGGGAACAACCCGGCGGGGTCGGTAAAGGATCGTCCTGCCCTGTCGATGATCGTGCGCGCCGAGCAGCGCGGCACCATCAGGCCGGGCGACACGCTGATCGAGGCGACCTCGGGCAACACCGGCATCGCGCTCGCCATGGCGGCCGCCATGCGCGGCTACCGCATGATCCTCATCATGCCGGAGAACCAGAGCGTCGAACGGCGCCAGACGATGCGGGCCTTTGGCGCGGATCTCATCCTGACGCCCAAGACGGGCGGCATGGAAGCGGCACGCGACCTGGCCGACAGGATGATGGCCGAGGGCAAGGGCATCGTGCTCGACCAGTTCGCCAATCCCGACAATCCGCTGTCGCACTACGAGGGCACCGGGCCGGAAATCTGGCGCGACACCGGGGGGCGCATCACGCATTTCGTCTCCAGCATGGGCACGACGGGCACCATCATGGGCTGTTCGCGCTTCTTCAAGGAGAAGAACCCGAAGATCGAGATCGTCGGCTGCCAGCCGGAGGATGGCTCGCAGATCGCGGGCATCCGCAAGTGGCCGGAGGCCTACCTGCCGAAGATCTACGACAAGTCCGCCGTCGACCGCGTCGAGTACGTCAGCCAGGGGGTGGCCGAGGACATGGCGCGGCGGCTGGCGCGCGAGGAGGGCATCTTCGCCGGCGTGTCGTCCGGCGGTGCGCTCGCGGTGGCCGTGCGGATCGCGGCGCAACTGGAAGATGCCGTGATCGTCAGCATCGTCTGCGACCGCGGCGACCGCTACCTGACCACCGGTGTCTTCCCCGCTTAAGAGCCCGTTGCCGCTCGTCGCGCTGCTGCTTTGCCTGCTGGCGGCGCCGGGTTGGGCGGCGGAGGTTTCGCTGTCCTTCGATTCCGTCCGCCATGACGTGTTCGAGGCGGACGGCATGAAGCTCACCTTCGATGCCGCGCACGAAGGCGAGGCCGACATCGACCTGCGACGGCTGCGCGTCGGCCACGTCGAGTACCGCGGGCTGAAGCTGCACTGTTCGGGCTTCTATTTCGACGGCCATCGCCTCGATTGTCCCCGGGGCAGCCTGTGGCGCGACGACGAGCGCGGACGCGACCGGCCGCCGCTGCCGTTCTCGCTGTCCTATCGGAGCAAGGACGGGTTCTTCGAATTTGCGCTGCAGGACGTCGATGCCGTCGATCTGTCGCCGCTGGTGAAGCGGCTGCGCGGCTGGCATCCGGAGGGCAAGGTGGACTTCCGGCTCAGCGTGCTGGGCGGCAAGGCCCGGCTGGAGATGGCGGTGCGCGGCCTGGGCTTCGCCAGGGACAAGGTTTCCGCCCAGGGGCTGGCCGCGACGCTCGACGTGGCGGCGGAGCGCAAGCCCGACGCCTGGCATTGGACGGCCCGGATCGACTGGCCGCGGGGCGAACTCGTCTATCCGCCGTGGCGGCGTGCCGGCGGTGTCGATGTCACGGCGGCCGGAACGTTCGGCCCAGCGGCCATCGACGTCCGCCAGGCGCGGCTCCAGGTGGCGGACTTTGGTGCCGTCAATGCCCACCTGACCTGGGACCGTGAGCACGACGAGGCAAGCGAATGGGGCGTGGCCACCGGCGGACTGGATCTCGCGACGGCGATGCGCGAATGGATCCAGCCGTGGCTGAGCGAACTGGGCTTCCCGGCGTGGCGCACCGAAGGCCGCGCCATCTTCTCGGCCGAAGCCAGGAATGGCCGCCTTCAGCGAGTGCTTGCCGGACTGCAGGACGCATCGCTGTCCGACTCCACCGGCCACATCAACCTGCGCGGGGTCAATGCCACGATTCCGTGGGATGCCAAGGTGCGGCAGCGCGCCGGCGTGAGCGTCGCCTCGGGCGCGCTGGGAGACCTGCCGCTGGGCGGCTTCGCTTTCCCCATCGATATTTCGCCCGACGAGGCGCAAGTGGGCGGCCTCGTCGCGCCGATGCTCGACGGCAAGTTCACCATCGACAAGCTCGTCATCGGCCGCGGCGATGACGGCTGGCACGGCGAGTTCACCGGCGGCATCGAAGGCGTCTCGATGCCCAAGCTCACGCATGCGCTGGGGATGCCTGCCATGGCGGGCAGCTTCACGGCACGGATACCGCGCGTCTCCTACGACCAGGGCACGCTGGCGCTCGACGGCGTGCTCGCCATGACGGTGTTCGACGGCGCCATTGCCGTGAACCGGCTGCGCGTCGTCGATGCCTTCAGCAAGGAGCGCCGCTTCATCGTCGATGTCACGGCGAGCCAGCTCGACCTCGGCATGCTGACGCAGACCTTCTCGTTCGGCAGCATCTCGGGGCGCTTCGACGCCGAGCTGCACGACCTCGAGATGGTGGGCTGGAAGCCGCTGCATTTCAAGGCCCGGCTGGCCAGCACGCCGGGCGACTTTCCCCGCGAGGTGAGCGTGGGCGCGCTGCGCGACATCGCGGCGATGGGCGAAGGGGCTTCGGCCCAGGCCTCGCAGCATCTGCCGGAGCGGGCGTTCGGCTTCGGCTACGATCGCATCGGCATCAGCGCGCAGCTCGAGAACGGGGTGTGCACCATCGACGGCGTCGCCCGCGATGGCGACGGCATCGTGCTGATGGAGGGCCGCGGCTTTCCGTCGGTGCGCATCATCGGCTACAATCCCCGCATCGACTGGGACGCGCTCGTAGCGCGCATCCGCGAGGTCCTCGCGGGGAAGTCCGCCATGCTCGTCCAATGAGAAAGACATATTTCCTGCTGCCGCTCGCCGTGCTGCTGCTCGCCGGCTGCGTCAACGTCCACGTCCATTTCCCGTCGGCGCCGCCGCAATCCCCCGCGGCGGACCAGCCGTCGCCGGGCGACCCGCAGAAGAAGCCATGATTCCCGTCCTCGTCTTCGACATCGAAACCATCCCGGATGTCGCGGGGCTGCGCTCGCTGCACGGACTGCCGGCCGAACTGGCGGACGCCGAGGTCGCCGAGCTGGCGTTCCAGCGGCAACGCGCCCGCAACGGCTCCGACTTCCTGCCGCACCACCTGCAGCGCGTGGCGGTGATCTCCTGCGTGATGCGCAGCGACGAGGGCTTCAAGGTGTGGTCGCTGGCCGAGCCGAAGCTTGCCGAAGCCGAGATCATCCAGCGTTTCTACCACGGCATCGAGAAGTACACGCCGCAGCTGGTGTCGTGGAACGGCGGCGGTTTCGACCTGCCGGTGCTCCACTACCGCGGCCTGATCCACGGCGCCGTCGCGCCGCGCTACTGGGACATGGGCGACGGCGACTTCCACGACAGCCGCGACTTCAAGTGGAACAACTACATCGGCCGTTACCACACGCGCCACCTCGACCTGATGGACCTGCTGGCGATGTACCAGCCGCGCGCCAACGCGCCGCTCGACGAACTGGCCAAGCTGATGGGCCTGCCCGGCAAGCTGGGCATGGACGGCAGCGCGGTCTGGGGCGCCTATCTCGCCGGGCAGATCGACGACGTCCGCGATTATTGCGAGACCGACGTCGTGAACACCTATCTCGTCTACCTGCGCTTCCAGCAGATGCGCGGCTGCCTCTCGAAGGACGAGCATGCGCAGGAAGTCGCCTTCGTGCGCGAACAGATCGCGGCCTTGAAGCAGCCGCACTGGGAAGCCTTCCTCGCCGCGTGGGACGCCGCGTGATCGTCCTCGCGCTGGAGACCTCGACGCGGCAGATTTCCGTCGCCCTGTGGCAGGATGGGGCGGTGCTGCAGCGCGCGGCAGACTCGCAGACGGGAGGATCCATGCTGGTGCTGCCCTGGGTGGACGAGCTGCTGGCGGAAGCGGGGATCGCCAAGTCGGCGGTCGGCGGCATCGCCTTCGGCGCCGGGCCGGGCAGCTTCACCGGGCTGCGGCTGGCCTGCGGCGTCGCCCAGGGCCTCGCCTTCGGGCTGGGCATCCCGGCGTTCGGCGTGACGACGCTGGCCGCGCTGGCGCTGGCCAGCGGCGAGGCGCGCGTGTTCGCCTGCATGGACGCGCGCATGAACGAGGTCTACGCGGCGGCCTACGAGGTGACGGGGCGGGACGTGAAGGAGCTCGAGCCGCCGCGCGTGGCGCCGCCCGAAATGGTGGCGCTGCCGGCCGGCGAGTGGATCGGGTGCGGCGACGGCTTCGCGTCGTATGCCGCGCGCTTGCCCATTCCTGCGCGGGTGCGTCCCGACGTCTTTCCCACTGCGGCCGCCGTGGCGGAACTGGCGGCGCCGCGTCTGGCGCGCGGGGAGGGCGTTGATGCTGCGCATGCCATGCCGCTGTACGTGCGCGACAAGGTCGCCCTGACGACGGCGGAGCGCCTGGCGCGCGGAGGCGTCAGATAATGAGTGCGGTGCTGAAGCCGCGCCTCGCCTACCGGCCGATGCAGCCCGGCGATCTCGATGCCGTGATGGCGATCGAGAAGGAAATTTATCCGTTCCCGTGGACGAAGGGGAATTTCGCCGATTCGCTGGCGTCGCGGCACTGCGCGCTGGTATGCATCGAGGATGAGGTGATGGTCGGCTACGCGGTGATGATGGTGGTCCTCGACGAGGCCCACCTGCTCAACATCAGCATTGCCGCGCAGCGCCAGCGCGCGGGCCTCGGCATCGAGCTGCTCGAACACCTGTTTGACGTCGCCCGGGCGGCAGGGGCCGCGCGCATGCTGCTCGAGGTGCGCCCGTCGAACGCCTCCGGCGGCGGACTCTATCGGCGCAGCGGCTTCAGGGAAATCGGCCGCCGGCGCGGCTACTATCCCGCCCATGCCGGCCGCGAGGACGCCATCGTGATGGAGCGCACCCTGTGAGCCGCGCCCGCCTGCTGCGCGAACTCGGGCTGGGGCCGGTCTGGCGCCTGCGCAATGCTCCCGCGGAGCCTGCACTGCACGAGGCGCCAGGGGCGGCCGCCGCCGCACCCGCCGCACC
>DASVZD010000067.1:0-7010 GCA_036391815.1 Rhodocyclaceae bacterium | reverse complement strand
GCCAGGCTCGCGATCAGGCACCCGCAACTCATCGCGCCGTCGTCGAGGTGCGGCGAGACGACCACCACCGGCCCGTTTCCGGCCAGGGCGCCGGCACCCGCGCGCAGGCACATCATGCCCTCGCACGCGCCGGGCGGCGCGCTCAGTGTGCGTGCGTCTCGCGATCGGTCCAGCGTTCGCCGCTGCGGCGCTGGAACAGCAGGCCGGCGGCGACCACCATGCCGATCGCCGCGCCGATGGCGACGCCCAGCGAGGCGAACGGGTTGCGGCGCACGCGCTCGCGCGTCGCTTCGGTCCAGCGGCTGGCGCTGGCGGCGATCTGCTCGCTGGCGGCGCCCATGCGCTGGGTCGCGGTCATTGCCGCCTCGGCTGCCGTGTCTACCATCTGGTGGGCGCCGGCCGATGCTTGCTCGATCTTGGCGCCCGTCCTTTCGGCCGATTCCTTGGCGAGCGTCTCGGGGGAGGTCTTTTCCATTTGCGGCTCCTTTCGCGTGGCTGGTGTCGTTCGGGACTTCTGCGAACGCCCACCCAACGCAAGGGCCATGCCCGTGCGCGGCGGAGCAGCAATGCGCGGTGAGTGAGTCCGCGTCGGGCGCGCGCGCCGCGCAGGCGCGCGGCAAGCCGTGCCAGTAAGTTTGCCCGGTGCGCGCAAGATTTACTTGGGTGCGCAGCGCAGCATGGCGGCGAAGCCGTGCGCGTGCGTGCGATGCAGCCACCGGGCATATCACTTGCAGAGGCAGGCGGCAACTCAGGACCGGCCGCGCCCATGAACATTGCCCTCATCAGCGAACACGCCTCTCCCCTCGCGACACCCGGCGGCGTCGACTGCGGGGGCCAGAACGTCTATGTCGCCCACGTCGCGGCCGAACTCGCGCGTGCCGGCCATCGCGTCGACGTCTTTACGCGGCGCGACCATCCGGCGCAGCCCGAGGTGGTGGCGGCGGAGCCCGGACTGCTGCCGCCGCGCATGCGCGTGATCCATGTGCCGGCCGGGCCGGCGCGCTTCGTGCCCAAGGAGGAACTGCTGCCGCTGATGCCCGCGTTCTGCGAAGCGATCGCCGGCTTCGTCCGCAAGGGCGCGGCGCGGCTGTCCTGCGCCGGGAGCGGCGGCACGCGACTGGAGGCCGCGCTGCCGGCGATCGGCCCTGCCTACGACGTGGTGCACGCCAACTTCTTCATGTCGGGCATGGCGGCACAGCGCCTGCGCGACCTCCACGGCATCCCCTTCGTCATCACCTTCCACGCGCTCGGCAAGGTGCGCCGACGCTTCCAGGGCAAGGCCGACGCCTTTCCGCCGCAGCGCATCGCCATCGAGGAGCAGCTGGTGGCGGGCGCCGACCGCGTCATCGCCGAATGCCCGTGCGACCGCGACGACCTGGTCGAGTTGTACGGCGCCGAGCGCGAGCGCGTCGAGGTCGTGCCCTGCGGCTTCGATCCCGACGAGCTGAAGCCGGGCGACCGCAGCCTGCGCGCGGAACTCGGCCTGTCGGACGCCGACTTCGTGGTGCTGCAGCTCGGCCGCCTGGTGCCGCGCAAGGGCATCGACAACGTGGTGCGCGCGATGGCCGAACTCAAGCGGCGCCACGGCATCGCGGCGACGCTGCTGATCGTCGGCGGCGAGAGCGACCGGCCGGATGCCGCGCTCACCCCGGAGATCGGCCGCCTGGCGCTGATCGCCGCGGAGGAGGGCGTCAGCGGGCAGGTGCGCTTCGCCGGGCGCCAGCCGCGCCATCGCCTGCGCGACTTCTACAGCGCGGCCGACGTCTTCGTCAGCACGCCCTGGTACGAGCCGTTCGGCATCACACCGCTGGAGGCCATGGCCTGCGCCTGTCCGGTGGTCGGCGCCGCCGTCGGCGGCATCCAGTACAGCGTGGTCGACGGCGTCACCGGCTTCCTGGTGCCGCCCAAGGACCCGATCCAGCTCGCCGATCGCCTGGCGCGGCTGCAGCGCGACAGCGAGCTGCGCCGCAGCTTCGGCCAGCGCGGCCTGCGCCGCGTGCGGCGCCACTTCACCTGGCGCCTGGTGGCCGCCGAACTGGCGCGCGTCTATCGCGACGTCGCTGCGGCGCCGGAGCATGCGGTCATGGAACGGAGGGCACAGGCATGAACGGCATCCTGAAGGACAAGGTGGCGCTGGTGACCGGCGGCGGCCGCGGGCTCGGCGCGGCGGTCTGCGAGGCGCTGGCGGAGCAGGGCGCGCGCATCGTCGCCGCCGACCTGCGCACCGAACTGGCGGAGGAAGTGGCGGGACGCCTGCTGGAGCGCGGCCACGACGCGGCCGCCGTCCATCTCAACGTGATGCGCGAAGCCTCGGTCGGCGACTGCATGGCGCAGGTGCTGGAGCGCTGCGGCGGGCTCGACATCCTGATCAACAACGCCGGCATCGACGTCACGCTGCCGGTGGACGAGCTGTCCGTCGACGCCTGGGACCGCATCGCCGCGACCAACCTGCGCGGCCCCTTCCTGACCAGCCGGCTCGCGGTTCCGCACATGAAGGCGAAGCGCGCCGGCCACATCGTCAATATCGTTTCGACCGCGGCGCGGCGCACCTGGCCGAACGCCGCGGCCTACCACGCGAGCAAGTGGGGCCTGCTCGGCTTCTCGCATGCGCTGCACGCGGAACTGCGCGGGCATGGCATCAAGGTCACCGCGGTGATCGCCGGCGGCATGCGTACGCCCTTCCTGTTCGAGCGCTTCCCGGACCTCGACCCTGCAGTGCTGCAGCCGCCGGAGGCAGTGGCTTCGGCTGTAGTGCAGGCGTTGATGCTGCCCGGGGACAGCGTGATTCCGGAGATCATGGTGTTGCCGATGGGGGAGACGTCGTGGCCATGAGTCGGGTCGCTGATCTTCTGCGGTCGGTGCGCGCTCGGACCGACGGGGTGCCCTGCTGCGCTCCGCCGCTTTCGCGGCCCGCGGCTCGCTTTGCACAGCGAGCCGGCTTCGGCAGCGCGGAGCAGTGCTCCGCGAAACCCTGCCTACGCCCCCCGGCGGACAAGAGCGATAAGGCGTCCGCCTCCTCCTTTACCTGCGCTCAGCAGGGCGCCCCATCGGCCCGGCGAATTACCTTTGGTGCCAAGCCAAGGGCGGCGGGGGGGCGTCGACGCGTAGGTAAAGGAGGAGGAGGCTGCCGCAGGCAGCCGACGGGGGACACGAAGCGTCGGCGCCCCCCCGTCGCCCTTGGCGGTCACATCCGGGAATCTCACCGATGACACGCTCCCCCACCGCCCCCCGAGCCGTGTTCGTCGACAAGGACGGCACCCTGGTCTTCGACGTGCCGGACAACGCCGATCCCGCGCGCATCGGCCTCATGCCCGGCGCGGGGCCGGCGCTGGCGGAACTGCGCAGGGCGGGCTACGCGATCGTCGTGGTGAGCAACCAGGGCGGCGTGGCGCGCGGGCGCTTCAGCGAGGATGCCCTCGGCCCGGTGTGGCGGCGCGTCGGCGCGCTGCTGGCGCCTTACGGCGTCACGCTCGACGGCGTCTACTACTGCCCGCACGATCCCGCGGGGAGCGACGCCCGCTACGCGGTGGCCTGCCGCTGCCGCAAGCCGCAGCCGGGGCTGCTGCTGCGGGCCGCCGTCGACCACGGCTACGAGCTGGCGCGCTCGTGGCTGATCGGCGACATCCTCGACGACGTCGAGGCCGGCAACCGGGCCGGCTGCCGCACCGTGCTGCTGGACGCCGGCGGCGAGACCGAATGGCGTCCCGGGCCATGGCGGCGCCCGACCTACGTGGCGCGCGACTTCGCCGATGCGGCGCGGCGCATCCTGGGCGGACGCGGCGGGCGCGCCCGCACGACGCTGCGGCGCTTGAGGAGTTCCTCATGGACCCGGCCGGAAGCGTGAGGGAAGCGCGCGCGCGCGACGGCTGGCGGCGGGCCCGGCGCATCCTCGCCGTGCGGCTCGACAGCCTCGGCGACGTGCTGATGACCTCGCCTGCGCTGCGCGCGCTGCGCCAGCGCACGGACGGACGCAGCATCACCTTGCTGGCGGCGGGGAGCGGCGCGGCCGCCGCCGCCCGCGTGCCGGAGATCGACGACGTCATCGAGCTGCCGTGCCCCTGGATGCCGGGCGAGCCGATGCCCGGGGACGACGTCTGGGAGGCGCTGCTGCAGATCCGCGCGCGGCGCTTCGATGCGGCGGTGATCTTCACCGCCTACAGCCAGAGCGCGCTGCCGGCGGCGCTGCTGTGCTGGCAGGCCGGCGTGCCGCTGCGGCTCGCGCATTGCCGCGAGAATCCCTACCACCTGCTGACCGACTGGATCGCCGATCCCGAGCCGCACACGCTGCTGCGCCACGAGGTGCGGCGCCAGCTCGACCTGGTGGCGTCCGTCGGCTGCTTCACCGAGGACGAGCGGCTGTCGTTCCGCATCGACGCCGCCGAGGTCGAGGCGGCCGCGCGCAAGCTGCGCGCGGCCGGGGTGGAGCCGCTGCAGCCGCGCATCGTCTTGCATCCCGGCGCCAGCGCCGCTTCGCGCCGCTATCCGGTCGAGCGCTTCGGCGAGGCGCTTCGCCTGTTCGTCGAGGCGCGCGCCGCCATGCAGCGCCACGACGGCTACCAGCTGGTGCTCACCGGTTCGGCGCAAGAGGCGGACTTGTGCGAGGCGCTGCGCCAGCAGCTGGCCGGCGTCTGCAATCCGGTGTCGCTGGCCGGCGCGCTGACGCTCGGCGAGCTGGGCGCGGTGATCGCGACGGCCTCGCTGCTGATCTCGAACAACACCGGCCCGGTGCATATCGCGGCGGCGCTCGGGACGCCGGTGGTGGACGTCTATGCCCTGACCAATCCCCAGCATGCGCCGTGGCAGGTGCCGCACCGCGTGCTCACGCACGACGTGCCGTGCCGCTTCTGCTACCGCAGCGCCTGTCCGCAGACCCATCACGACTGCCTGCGGCTGCTCGATCCGGCGCGCGTCGCGGAGGCGGCGCACGCGCTGCTCGCCGAGGGCGCCGACCGCATCGCGCTGCCGATCCCCGGGCGGCCGGCGACGCCGGCCGTGCCGCTCGAGCCGGCGGGAGAAGCCTGATGCATACGCTGGGCATCAATGCCGCCTTCCACGACAGCGCCGCCTGCCTGGTGTGCGACGGCGTCGTGGTGGCGGCCGCCGAGGAGGAGCGCTTCAGCCGCATCAAGCACGGCAAGCGCCCGGTGCCGTTCACCGCCTGGGAACTGCCGTTCGCGGCGATCGACTACTGCCTGGCGGCGGCGGGCATCGGCCTCCCCGACGTCGACCACGTCGCGTACTCGTTCGATCCGGCGTTGATGCCCGGCCACCGGACGGGCGACCACGTCGCGCTGCCGCTCGAGCCGTCGCGCAGCTGGACGCGGCCGCGCAACGGCGCCGACCGCCACGGTCCGTGGGCCAGCCCCTGGGAACCGCTGTTCCACGCCTACGTGCTGAATGCGCCGCGCCAGCTGGCGGGCGGCGCGCCGCACCACCTGCGCGCGCGCTTCGAGGGGGCGGCGCCCGGCGAGACCTTCAAGTGGCACTACGTCGAGCACCACCTGGCGCACGAGGCGAGCGCCTTCCTGGCCGCGCCGTTCGACGGCGACGAGGACCGCGCGGCGGTGATGACGCTCGACGGCCGCGGCGAGCGCGCCACCACCACGCTGGCGGTGTGGCGCGGCGGCACGCTGACCCGGCTGCGCGAGATCGACTTCCCGCACTCGCTCGGCCTGCTGTACGAGGACCTGACGCGCCACCTCGGCTTCCTGCATGCGAGCGACGAATACAAGGTGATGGCGCTGGCCTCCTTCGGCAAGCCGGTTCACCGCGGCTTCTTCCGCGACCTGGTGACGCTCGACGGCGAGGGCGGTTACGCCGTGCAGCCGGACGCGGCGGCGCTCATCGCCCGGCGCTTCGGCCCCCCGCGCCGGCGCGGCGCCCCGCTCGAGCAGCGGCACTTCGACCTCGCCGCGTCGCTGCAGCAGGTGCTCGAGGAAAGCGTGCTCGACCTCGCGCGCTGGCTGCGCGTGCGCAGCGGCGAGCCGCGCCTGTGCCTGGCCGGCGGCGTGGCGCTCAACTGCGTGGCGAACGCGCGGCTGCGCGACAGCGGCATCTTCGACGAGGTCTGGGTGCAGCCGGCGGCGGGGGATGCCGGCACCGCGCTGGGCGCGGCGCTGTGGGTCGACCTGCAGGCGCGCCACGGTCCGCGGCGCTGGCGCATGGACGACGCCTACCTCGGGCCGGCGTACGCCGACGAGGAGATCGAGCAGGCGCTGTCCTGGGCCAAGCTGCCCTACCGCCGCCTCGACGACGTCGTCGGCACGGCGGCCGACCTGCTGGCGGCGGGGAATGTCATCGGCTGGTTCCAGGGCCGCATGGAGTTCGGCCCGCGCGCGCTCGGCGCCCGCTCGATCCTGGCGTCGCCGCTGGAGGCGTCGATGCAGGCGCGGCTCAACGAGCTGAAGGACCGCGAGGACTTCCGGCCGGTGGCGCCCGCGGTGCCCGAGGAGGCGGCCGGCGAGTGGTTCGTCGACGGCAGCGGTCGGCCCGCCGCCGCGGCCCCCTTCATGCTGTTCGTGTTCGACGTCGTGCCGGACCAGGCCGCGCGCATTCCGGCGGCCGTCCATGTCGACGGCACGGCGCGCGTGCAGACCGTGTCGGCGCGCGCCAACCCGCGCTACCACGAGCTGCTGTGGGCGTTCGGCGCGCGCACCGGGGTGCCGGTGCTGATCAACACCTCGTTCAACGTGCGCGGCGAGCCGGTGGTGTGCACGCCGCGCGACGCGATCTCATCGTTCTGCTCGACGCCGCTCGACGCGCTGGTGATCGGCTCCTTCCTGCTGGAGAAGCGGCCATGAGGAGCTACGACGCCCCGGCCTGCTCGGTGGTGGTCCCCACCTACCGGCGGCCCGAGGAACTCGGGCATTGCCTGCAGGCCTTGTTCAACCAGAGCCTGGCCGCCGCGATGTTCGAGGTGCTGGTGGTCGACGACGCGCACAGCGACGACACGCGCGCCCAGGTGGAGGCACTGGCGCGCGCACGCGGCGGCCGGCCGCGGCTGCGCTACC
>DASVZD010000066.1:0-15125 GCA_036391815.1 Rhodocyclaceae bacterium | reverse complement strand
CCGTGCGACACGATGTCCATGCCAATAAGCCTAGGCAAGGGCGCGCGCGCTGCATAGTCCGAACGGCGCCCTGCTCGCCCGCCCTGGCCGGGGCTGGCGGCGGCCGCGGCAGGGCGTAGGGTCGGGGATTTCCTAGGCCGGCCGGGGCCCGCCTAGGAAATTTCGCTAGTGCAATTGCATCATTTTGCCGGCGCCGGCGACCTCCCATAATCGTCCGCACAACCCCGCACGCGAACACGAGAACAATGAAGCATCTCCACGGCAAGCTGGTCGAGCTCTGCTCGCATCGCCACGGCGAGGGCGGCGGCCTGTTTCGCGTCATCGAGGTGCATTCCGCCATCGGCTTCGTCAAGATAGCGCCGGAGCGGAGCGGCGAGGCCCGCGGCTTCTGGGTCGAGTCCGACGCCGTGCGCGAATCGGAAAGGAGGCCGTCATGATCCGCTTCACGCCGCAGGCCGCAGACGAGATCCGCCGCGTCGCCCAGCGCACCGATTCCGAAGGCATGTTCCTGAGGATTGCCGCCAGCGCCGGCGACGGCGGCGCGCTGGTCCACGCGATGGGCTTCGACGAGCGGCGCGAGGGCGACCTGATGTTCTCCTGGGCCGACATCGCCTACGTGGTGTCGCAGCAGCATCGCCCGCTGCTCGAAGGTACCCTGCTCGACTTCGTGACGCTCAACACGGGCAGCGGCCGCTTCGTCTTCGACAACCCGAACGACCTCGGCTGCGCCGCCGCGCTGGGCCCTTGCGGCGCCTGCAACGAGCGCTGCCGGTCGCCCCGCTCCGCCCCCGCGTTCGCGGTCGCCTGAGCGCTCAGGCGCCGGGCCGCTCGTGCTCCGCGAGCAGCTGCGCGAACTTGCCCTTGTCCGAGACGCCGAGCTTGCCGTAGATGCTGCCGATGATGTTGCGCACCGTGCTCGGCGCGATGCCCAGCTCGCGCGCGACCTCCTTGTAGCTGCGGCTGGCGAACAGCGCCGCCACCTCGCGCTCGCGCGGCGTCAGCTCGTCGATGCGCGCCTTGCGCCGCGCATGGAAGCGATAGAGCTCGCCGCCCATCTCCGCCTGCACGACGACGCGGCTCCCGACGTGCAGCAGCGGCTGCGCCGGCAGCCGCGAGCCCGGCAGGATGTCGGCCGGGAGCCCGGGGCCTTGCCAGCCGGGCCATTCCTCCTGGACCAGCCGGATGAACTCGGGATGCGCGTGGTGCAGCGTGCCCGACAGGTCGGCCACCGCGGCGGCGCCAGTGCCCGGGGCCGCCACCCCGATATGGCCGAGCGAATGCTTCCTCAGCACCGCGAAGATGTGCGGCGCCGCCAGTTCGTGCAGTAGCCGCTCCGCCTCCGTGAACGGCGTGTCGCCGGTGCGATAGAGCGAGATGATGTTGAACAGACCGACCGACGGGTCGAACAGGTAGATGCCGAGCAGGTGCCGGATGCCGCGGCAGCCGAACAGTTGCGCGAAGGCGGCCTCGAGCCCCGGCGTGGCGCCGTGCACGGCCTGGGCGCGGTTGACGTTGGCCGCCATGAAGGAGGAGAAGCGCGCCCGTTCCACCGCGCTGGAGCGGTGCTCCCAGATCGGCAACAGTTCCTCGACGCTCATGCGGTGCAGATGGATGTAGTGCATGACCGGCCCGACGCCCGGGTCGAGGCTCATGCGGCCGCCGCTCCACAGGCCGGCGTCATGGGGAACGAGCTGCGCGTAGCGCTCGAAGACGCGGTCGATGAAGGCCGACCGCGCGTCGGCGAGATCGAGGTGGTGGAGGTCCAGCAGGCAGCGGCTCAGGGCCTGCAGCTGTTCGGCGTTCGGCATGTCGTCTCGGGCGGGGACGGTCTGCGTGCGTCCCGGCGGGACGCACCTGGCCAGGCATTGTAGCGGCCGAAGACCCTGCCGAGAATGGGGCAAACCCCAAGGGCGACGGGCGCCGGACCCTCAGGTGGCCAGTTCGCTGCGGCCGCGGAACCAGGCGAGCGCCTCGGGGTTCGCCAGCGCCTCAACGTTCTTCACCGGCTCGCCGTGCACCACGTTGCGCACCGCCAGTTCGACGATCTTGCCGCTCTTGGTGCGCGGGATGTCCTGCACCTGCACCACCTTGGCCGGCACGTGGCGCGGCGTGGTGTTGTCGCGGATGGTGCCCTTGATGCGCCTGACCAGCGCCTCGTCAAGCGCCACGCCCTCGCGCAGCTTGACGAACAGCACGACGCGCACGTCGCCGCTGTTTCCCGGCGGCCAGTTCTGGCCGATCACCAGGGCTTCCGTCACCTCGGGCAGCTTCTCGACCTGGCGGTAGATCTCGGCCGTGCCGATGCGCACGCCGCCCGGGTTGAGCGTGGCGTCCGAGCGCCCGTAGATGATGAAGCCGCCGTGTGCCGTGCGCTCGGCGAAGTCGCCGTGGCACCAGATGCCGGGGAAGCGCTCGAAGTAGGCGGCGCGGTAGCGCCGGCCGTCCGGGTCGTTCCAGAAGCCGAGCGGCATCACCGGGAAGGGCCGGGTGCACACCAGTTCGCCCTTCTGCCCGAGCACCGGGAAGCCATGCTCGTCGACCACGTCGGTCGCCATGCCGAGGCCCGCGCACTGGATCTCGCCGCGGTACACCGGATCGATCGGATTGCCGCCGACGAAGCAGGAGATGATGTCGGTGCCGCCCGAGATCGAGGCGAGCTGCAGGTCGCGCTTGACCTCGGCGTAGACGTAGTCGAACCCCTCGGGCACCAGCGGGCTGCCGGTCGACAGCATGGTGCGCAGGGATGAGAGGTCGTGCGTCTCGCGCGGCTTGAGCCCCGTCTTGGCGCAGGCGTCGATGAACTTGGCCGAGGTGCCGAAGTGCGTCATGCCCTCGGCGGCTGCGTAGTCGAACAGGATGTGGCCGCGGCCGACGAAGGGACTGCCGTCGTAGAGCAGCAGCGTGGCCTCGGAGGCGAGGCCGGACACCAGCCAGTTCCACATCATCCAGCCGCAGTTGGTGAAGTAGAACAGGCGGTCGCCGGGCTTCACGTCGGACTGCAGCCGGTGCTCCTTGAGGTGCTGCAGCAGCGCGCCGCCGGCGCAATGCACGATGCACTTGGGCACGCCGGTGGTGCCCGACGAATACATGATGTAGAGCGGATGGTCGAACGGCAGGCGGGCGAACTCGATGTCCTGCGCCGCGCGCTGCGGCGCGACGTAGTCGCCGAGCATGATGCCGTTGCGCACCGCGGCGACGTCGCGGTCTGCGGCGCCGAGATAGGGCACGACCACCACGTGCTTCACCGACGGCAGCTGCGCGGCGACCTGCGCGACCTTCTCCATGCAGTCGACGGCCTTGCCGTTGTACCAGTAGCCGTCGACGGCGAACAGCACGGCCGGCTCGACCTGGCCGAAGCGGTCGAGCACGCCCTGCACGCCGAAGTCGGGCGAGGCCGAGGTGAAAGTGGCGCCGATCGAGGCGGCGGCCAGCATGGCGACGACGGTCGCCGGCATGTTGGGCAGGTAGGCGGCGATGCGGTCGCCGGCCTGGACGCCGTCGGCGCGCAGCGCGGCGGCAAGCTGCGCCACCGCCGCGTACAGCTCGGCGTGCGAGATGCGGTGCCGCACCTTGTCCTCGCCCCAGAACACCAGCGCGTCGCCGTCGTCGCGGCGGCGCAGCAGGTTCTCGGCGAAGTTGAGCCGCGCGTCCGGAAACCAGCGCGCGCCGGGCATGCGGTCGAAGTGCTCGACGACGCGGCTGCCCATCTCGCCGCGCACGCCGCCGAATTCCCACACGGACGCCCAGAATTCCTCGGGATGCTCGATCGACCAGCGGTGCAGCGCGGCGTAGTCGCCGCAGCGGCGGTTCCAGCGCGCGGCGGCATGTTCCATGAACTGCGCCAGCAGCGACGCGGCGATGCGCGTCGCGGACGGTTGCCACATCGGTTGGCTCGAAACGGCGTAGCTCATCGCGGCACCCTCCTTCGCTGTTCAGTCGACCATGGTCTTCAATATCCATTCCGGCCAGGGCGCCGACTTGCCGGTGGTCTGATTGACCCACACGACTTTCGAGGCGCCTTCGGCGTAGAGCGTGTCCTCGCCCTTGCGGCGCAGCTCATAGTGCGTCTGCAGGCTGCTGCGGCCGGGCTTGTCGAAGAACATCCTGATCTCGACTTCGCCGGGATAGGTGAGCGGCAGCAGGAAGGTGCAGCTGGCGTTGACGATCACCACGCCCTCCTCGCGCTCGGCGCCCAGGTCGCCGAAGCCGATGCCGTCGAGCCATTCGACGCGCGCCTGCTCCATGTAGCGGAAATAGACGGTGTTGTTGACGTGGCCGAGGGCGTCCATGTCGCCCCAGCGGATCGGCTGAACGGAGGTCAGCACCAGCTTGCGCGAATTTTCCATACGGTACCGTTTGGAATAGATCGGGCGAATTATAATGTGCCGACACAGATTTCGACATCCAGGGGAGTGCCATGGAACGCGAAGCGATGGAGTTCGACGTCGTCATCGTCGGTGGCGGCCCGGCCGGCCTGGCGGCCGCCATCCGGCTCAAGCAGATCAACGCGGAGCTCTCCGTCTGCCTGATCGACAAGGGCGCCGAGATCGGCGCCCACATCCTGTCCGGCGCGGTGATGGACCCGCGCGCGCTGGCCGAGCTGATCCCCGACTGGCAGGCGAAGGACGCGCCGCTCGACACGCCGGTCGCCAAGGACCGCTTCGTGATGCTCAGCGAGTCCGGCGGCATCGGCTTTCCCGAATTCATGCTGCCCGGCTGCTTCCTCAACCACGGCAACTACATCGTCAGCCTCGGCCTGGTATGCCGCTGGCTCGGCCAGCAGGCCGAGGCGCTCGGCGTCGAGATCTACCCGGGCTTCGCTGCGGCGAGCGTGCTCTACGACGGCGAGGGCCGCGTGGCAGGCGTGATCACCGGCGACATGGGCGTCGGGCGCGACGGCCAGCCGACGGATGCCTACCAGCCCGGCATGGAATTGCGCGGCAAGTACACGCTGTTCGCCGAGGGCTGCCGCGGCCACCTCGGCAAGGAACTGGAGGCGCGCTACCAACTGCGCAAGGGCGCCGATCCGCAGGTGTACGGCATCGGCATCAAGGAACTCTGGGAAGTGACGCCGGAGCGGCACGAGCGCGGCCTGGTGATGCACACCGCCGGCTGGCCGCTCGATGCCGCGACCTACGGCGGCTCGTTCTGCTATCACTACGGCGAGAACCTGGTGGCCATCGGCATGGTGGTCGGCGCCGGCTACCAGAATCCCTACCTGTCGCCCTTCGAGGAGATGCAGCGGCTCAAGACGCATCCCTACTTCAAGACCATGCTGGCCGGCGGCAAGCGCCTCGCCTACGGGGCGCGGGCGCTCACGGCCGGCGGGCTGCAGGCGCTGCCGAAGCTGATCTTCCCCGGCGGCGCGCTGATCGGCGACGACGCCGGCTTCCTGGTCGCCTCGCGCATCAAGGGCAGCCACGCCGCCATCAAGACCGGCATGCTGGCGGCGCAAGCCGCGGCGGCAGCGCTGGCCGAAGGGCGCGCGCAGGACGAGCTGGTCGCCTATCCGAACGCCTTCCGCATCTCCTGGCTCTACGACGAGCTTTACCGCGCGCGCAACTTCAAGCCGTGGATGGCGAAGGGCCTCTACCTCGGCTCGCTGATGTTCGGCATCGACCAGACGCTGCTGCGCGGGCGCGCGCCGTGGACGCTGCACAACGTCGCCGACCACGTGAAGCTCAAGCGCGCGGCGGACTGCCGGCCGATCGACTACCCGAAGCCCGACGGCGTGCTGACCTTCGACCGGCTCTCCTCGGTGTTCCTGTCGAACACCAACCACGAGGAGAACCAGCCCTGCCATCTGCAATTGAAGGATCCCGACGTCGCCATCGGGACGAACCTCGCGCTCTACGACGCGCCCGAGCAGCGCTACTGCCCGGCCGGCGTCTACGAGATCGTGCGCGACGGCAACGGCGACAACCCGCGCCTGCAGATCAACGCGCAGAACTGCGTGCACTGCAAGACCTGCGACATCAAGGACCCGACGCAGAACATCCGTTGGGTCACGCCGCAGGGCGGCGAAGGCCCGATCTACCAGCAGATGTAGAAACCGGGGACAGACCCCGGTTTTTGCAGTAACCGGGGTCTGTCCCCGGTTTTCTGCTAATGGCCGTCGTGCAGGCCGCCTTCCACCTTGCCCCGGAACACCCAATAGACGAAGCCGGTATAGAGCGCGATCAGCGGCACGACCAGCGCCACGCCGGCCAGCAGGAAGCGCAGCGCGGTGGGATGCGCGGCGGCTTCCCACAGGGTGATGCGGTCGATGACCACGTAGGGATACATGCTGTAGGCCAGCCCGGCGAAGGCGACGGCGAAGATGCCGACGGCGCAGGCAAAGGGCAGCCAGTCGCGGCCGCGGCGTCCGCGCAGCAGCCGCCGCAACGTCTCCTCGGCCGCCACGCCGAGGGCGACGGCCGCCGCCGGCAGTGCCATCAGCGGCAGCGTGCGCGGAAAGTCGAACCACTTGTCGCGCACCGTGTCGCTGACCAGCGGCGTGGCGACGCTCACGGCGAACAGCGCCAGCCCGGTCCAGATCAGGCCCCATTCGGCCCACCGCAGCGACTTGAAGCGGACGCGGCCGCCCGTGCGCATGACCAGCCAGGTGGCGCCCATCAGCACGTAGCCGCCGCACAGGCTGGCGCCGGTCACCAGCGAGAACAGAATGAAGCCGAAGCCGCTCTCGAAGCCGGTGACGTAGCGGCCGAGCATCGCCCCCTGCGCGAACGAGGCGAGGAAGGAGCCGAACCAGAACAGCCAGTTCCACAGGTGGCGGTGCCAGCCGAGCGCCTGCACGCGGAACTCGAAGGCCGCGCCGCGCAGCATGATGCCGACCAGCATCATGACCACCGGCAGGTAGAGCGCGCCGAGCACGATGCCGTTGGCCGCCGGGAAGGCCACCAGCAGGATGCCGACGCCGAGCACCAGCCAGGTCTCGTTGGCGTCCCAGAAGGGACCGATCGAGGCGATCATGATTTCCTGCTCCTCCGGCGTGGCGGCCGGCATCAGCATGGCGACGCCGAGGTCGTAGCCGTCGAGCACGACGTAGAACAGGATGGCCAGCCCCATCAGGAAGCCGAACACCAGCGGCAGCGCGTCGTTCACGACCAGTGTTCCGTGGCGAGGCCGCCCTTGGCCTCCTCGCCGGCACCGGCGAGGTGGGTCAGCACCACCATGTACGACAGCAGCAGTACGGCGTAGGTGATGACATAGCCGGTCAGGCTGGAGCCGAGCTGGGCGCCGCCCGCCTCGCCCGCCGCGTCGGCGGTGCGCAGGATGCCGGTGACCAGCCAGGGCTGGCGTCCGCTCTCGGTCACCACCCAGCCGGCCAGCACGGCGATCCAGCCGGCGAAGGAAAAGCCCGCGAAGCTCCACAGCAGCCGGCGCGGCGGCGCCCGCCCGTGGCGCATGGCGAAGGCGCCGTACCACGAGAGCGCCACCATCAGCAAACCCATGCCGACCATGATGCGGAAGGCGAAGAACACCTCCGGCACCGGCGGGATGTCGGGCTCGAAGGCGTCGAGCCCCTTGAGCTCGCCGTTGCGCTCGTGCTTGAGGATGATGCTGGCCCAGCCGGGAATCTCGACCGAGAAGTCGTTGCGCTGGGAGAACTCGTCCGGCCAGGCGAACAGCACCAGCGGCGCCGCGGTGCGCGTGTGCCATAGCGCCTCGATGGCGGCGATCTTCGCCGGCTGGTGCTCGAGCGTGTTGAGCCCGTGCTGGTCGCCGACGAACACCTGCAGCGGCGCCAGCACCGCCGCGCAGAGCGCCGCGGCGCGCAGCGCCTTGCCGGCCGCCGAATCGCCCGGCGCGCGCAGCAGCCGCCAGGCCGACAGGCCGGCGACGAGGAAGCTGGCCGTCAGTCCCGAGGCCACCAGCATGTGCACGAAGCGATAGGGAAACGAGGGATTGAAAATGACGGCCCACCAGTTGCCGGCGATCAGCTTGCCCTCGCTCATCGCGTAGCCCGCCGGCGTCTGCATCCAGGAGTTGAGCGCGAGGATCCAGAAGGCCGACAGCGTGGTGCCGAGCGCCACCAGCACGGTGGCCGTCACGTGCAGCCACCCGGGCACGCGCCCGGTGCCGTAGAGCATGATGCCGAGGAAGGTGGCCTCGAGGAAGAAGGCCGTCAGCACTTCGTAGCCGAGCAGCGGCCCGGCGACGTTGCCGACGTTGTTCATGTAGTTGGGCCAGTTGGTGCCGAACTGGAACGACATCACGACGCCCGTCACGATGCCGATGGCGAAGCTCAGCGCGAAGATCCTGGTCCAGCGCCGGTACGTCGTCATCCAGTCGGGATCGCCGCCGCGCGCGTACCGCACGCGGAACCACACCAGCCACCAGCCGAGCGCGATGGTGATGCTGGGAAACAGGATATGGAAACCGATGTTCAGCGCGAACTGCAGCCGGGCCAGGGCGATGGGGTCCATGGGCGCCGACCAGCAAGTCGCACGCCAAAACGGGCCGTCGCCGCGCCGCGGCGGTGCGCGCAGGGATGTCCGGAAATATCTACCGGAGGACCAGAAAGAAATGCCCGCGCGGGACGCCGCCCGCCGGGCCGCGAACTCCGCATCGCGGGCATGCGACTTGCGCCATCCCGACACCCCAACCAGGCGAGAACATCATGCCGGACAAGCGAACCACGCAGCGCGCCAAGAAGGACCAGCAGGAAGGCAAGCCGCCGACCACCCAGGCGGGCGAATTCGTGCGCGAGGAGATGCACCACGTCAAGGAGGGCAAGCACGGCGCCAAGTCGCGCAAGCAGGCCGTCGCGATAGGGTTGTCGAAGGCCCGCCGCGCGGGCGTCGAGCTCAAGCCGCCGAAGGCCGGCCAGGCGTCCGAGAAGACGCGCGAGAAGGCGCAGCAGGACCTCGAGAAGGGCAAGCAGGCGCGCCAGGAGACGCCGCGCCGCAAGGCCGGAAAGACGCACCACTAGCGGCGCCGGCACGCCGGTTGCATGCCGGACGACGCGGCGCACTGCGCCACGCCAACCACCACTTCGACAAGGAGAACCCTATGAGACGCAATCGATTGACGTACGCGCTGCCCGTGGCAGCCCTTCTGGCGATCGGCGCGTCCGCCCGCCTGGCGCTCGCGGACGACCCGGCCGGCAGCAGCGATCCCGGCTACACGAATGCGGACCCGTCGCGGCCCAACGACACCATGTCGGGCAGCGCGACCCCGCGCGACATGCACGACCGCTCGTCCTCGTCCATGGAACGCTCGTCCTCCGGACACGCCATGAGCGACGCGGCGATCACCACCAAGGTGAAGTCCGCGCTGCTCGCCGAGCGCGGCCTGCCATCGTCGCAGATCAAGGTGCAGACCAACGACGGCACCGTGCAGCTCTCCGGCTTCCTCAATTCGCAGGCCGAGATCGACCGCGCGGTGCAGGTCGCGCGCAACGTGAAGGACGTCAAGTCCGTCGAGAACAACCTGCAGACGAAGTAAGCAGCCTGGCGGAGCGCGGCGGCATGCCGCCTCCGCCTATCCCCGCCGCACGCTCGAGACGCCGGCGACTTCGCCGACCAGCGCCATTACGCGCTGCAGCGGCGCCAGGCCGGGCAGCTCGACGGTGAAGGACATCCGCGCGATGCCGGCCCGCGACTGGGTCTTCACCGCGGTGACATTGATCTTCTCCTTCGACAGCACGTCGGAGATGTCGCGCAGCAGGCCGGTGCGGTCGTTCGCCTCGACCTGGATGTCGGCGGCGTAGAGCGACTCCTGCTGGCCGCCCCACTGCGCGTCGATGACGCGCTCGGGGTTGCGCGCCGCCATGTTGCGGAAGTTGACGCAGTCGACGCGGTGCACCGAGACGCCGCGGCCGCGCGTGACGAAGCCCTTGACGGCGTCGGGCGGCACCGGCTTGCAGCAGGTGCCGAGCGTCGTCAGCAGCTTGTCGACGCCGACCACCAGGATCTTCGAGCCCGAGCCGCCGGCGCGGCTGGCCTTCGTCTGGATCTCGGGCTCGGGCTCCGGCGCCGTTTCGCCGCGCAGCGCGACCAGGATGGCGCGCGCGCCGATCTCGCCGCGCGCGGCGGCGAGGAACATGGCGTCGGCGTTCTTGAAGCCGAGCTTGTGCGCCAGCTCGTCGTGGTTGGCCTGGGTCTGGCCGTCGCGCTGCAGTTCCTTGGCGACGAAGGCGCGGCCTTCCGCCAGCATCTCCTGTTCCTGCTGCTGGGCGAACCACTGCTTGGCCTTCTGGCGCGCGCGCGAGGTGGCGAGGTAGCCCGGCGAACTCAGCCAGTCGCGCGACGGTCCGCCCGTCTTGGCGGTGACGATGTCGACGCGCTGGCCGTTCTTCAGCGGCGTGTTGAGCGGCACCAGGTGGCCGTCGACGCGGGCGCCGCGGCAGCGGTGGCCGAGGTCGGTATGCAGGCGGTAGGCGAAGTCGATCGGCGTCGCCCCCTTGGCGAGGTCGATCACGCGCCCCTGGGGCGTCATCACGTAAATGGTGTCGTCGAGCGCGGCGCGCTTGAACTGCTCGACCCAGGCCTGCGAGTCCGTCACCTCGTCGCGCCACGACAGCAACTGCCGCAGCCAGGCGATCTTGTCGTCGTAGTCGGAATCGGCCCTGGCCGAGGCGCCGGCCTCCTTGTAGCGCCAGTGCGCCGCCACGCCCAGCTCGGCGTGCTTGTGCATCTCGTGGGTGCGGATCTGCACCTCCAGCGCGCGGCCGTCGTCGGCGAGCACCGCGGTGTGCAGCGAGCGGTAGTAGTTGCCCTTCGGGTGCGAGATGTAGTCGTCGAACTCGCCATGGATCGGCTGCCACAGCGCGTGCACGATCCCCAGCGCGGTGTAGCAGTCGCGCTCGCTGTCCACGATGATGCGCAGCGCGCGCACGTCGTAGACCTGCTCGAAGTCGATGTCCTTGCCGCGCATCTTGTTGCGGATGCTGAAGATGTGCTTGGGCCGGCCGTACACCTCGGCGTCGTCGATGCCCGACTTGTGGAGCTCGGCCTGCAGCCGCTCGACGGCGCGCGCGATGAAGCCTTCGCGCTCGGCGCGCTTCTCGTCGAGCATCCTGGCGATGCGCTTGTAGGTCTCCGGCTCGACGTAGCGGAACGAGAGGTCCTCGATCTCCCACTTGATCTGCCAGACGCCCAGCCGGTTGGCCAGCGGCGAATAGATCTCCAGGCTCTCGCGCGCCGTTTCCTCGCGCGCCTCGCCCGGGCGGTCGCCGTACCAGCGCAGCGTCTGCGTGCGGCTCGCCAGCCGGATCAGCACCACGCGGATGTCCTCCGACATCGCCAGCAGCATCTTGCGCAGCGTCTCGGCCTGCGCCTTCATCTCGGCGGCGCCGACGGCCGCCGCCTTGGTGAGCGGCCGCAGCGTGCCGAGCCGGTAGAGCCCATGGACGAGGTTCGCCACCGGCTCGCCGAATTCGGCCGTCAGCTTCTCCCTGGCCTCCTCGAGGCTGTCGAAGGCGGCGAACAGCAGCGCCGCCACCCGCGTATCGACGTCGAGGTTGAGCGAGGCGAGGATCAGCGCCGTGCCCACCGCATGGGGAAACGCCCCTTCGCCCGTACCGAGAGTGCGGTCATCGTAGAGCTCGCCCGCGAGCGCGAAGGCGCGCGCGACCTTCCCCGCGTTCTCCGCCGGCAGACCTTCGGTCAGCCGCGGCAGCGCGTTCTCATCGACACCTGACTCGGGAAGGGCGTGGACGACGGAAACCATGGGCAGACATTCTACAGGTGCGCCTCCCGGGTACGCCGCGAGGCCCTTGCGGCGGGCGATTTACATTGAATTACAAATTCCTTGTCCTCCAATCGGCCGGCTCGTGCGTCAATTCGGATGACCGATCCGGGTCGCTATCCCCAATAACGAAAGGACACACCATGAACAACGCTTCCCGCCGCCACTTTCTCAAGCTGGGCGGTTCCGCCCTGGTCATCATCCCCATCCTGGCCGCCTCCGGACAAGCCTTCGCCGCCAAGAACGCCGCCATGCGCACGTCCCTGAAATACCAGGACAAGCCGGGCCCCGACGGCAAGGAATGCTCGGGCTGCATGCAATTCGTCCCGGGCAAGAGCGCCACCGCGCCCGGCGGCTGCAAGCTCTATCCGGGCGACACCGAGATCTCGCCGAAGGGCTATTGCGTGGCGTGGGTGAAGAAGGCCTGATTTTCGATTAGCCGGCGGCTGCGAAGCGCCGGACACAGCAGGGCAACGCGTGGCCTCATGGGCTCGCGCTGCCCTGCGGGGTTCCCGCGGTCCATGATGAAGTGGACGTGACAACAACGTCCGCTTCACTCATGGGCTAAGGTTTCAGCACTTGACCCCGTTGTCACAACTCGCCACGTTGTTCGACTGCGACTGCTCCGCAGTCTGCTCTCTCATGGCAGCATCCTGAGTCTTGCGGTCAACGATGGTGGACGAGCCCATCTTCACCGGCAGACCATCCGGGTAGTTGTATCCATTACCCTTGTTATGATCGATGAGAGCTCCGATCCCGCCTCCGAACACTATGTTTCCGAACATACTGCCGGCAGCACGGGAGACAGCCTTTAGCACGCCATCAACCATTCCCTCTTTCTTGCAGGTAACCGTCAGATCTTCCGCGCTTCTGTGAATCGTAACGAAGCTTGGCGTCTTCGCCGTCCAGTGGCCCTTGTCGTTGTCCAACTCGCACTCAGCCTTGTCCACTACTTGTCCCTGCGGATCAGTGGCAGTCAGTGATACAGATTGCATTTCACTTCCCGTGATTGAAGCGCAACCAGACAGTCCAAGGAGGATAGCTGCGGTCATCAGGCCGTTCGTCGATTTCATAATTTCCCCACGGTATTTGGCGTTGGCGAAAGCCACTAATGGCCTTCGCAAGAAGGAAAAAGCCCCGACGGCGTCGGGGCTCCTTGGTTAGGCAGCGTCAGAACTTGACTACGACGCCAAGCGACAACAGGTCGACGTTGGACTCTCCAGTAGTGTTGCTGTCGCCCAACTTCTGGAATCGTTCATACTCGGCGCGCATCCCGACAGTCTTGGTGAAGTTGTAGGTTGCGCCAATGCCGTAATTCGGCTTCCATTTCGTGGCGCTCGCATTGGCGGAAGCGGAAGCAGCGCCGAGCGAGACGGTGCCGCTCGTCTCGACCTTGGCATCGATCAGACCCAGCTTGCCGAACAGGGAAAACTGATCGTTAAGCGGAACAATTCCGACAGCAGCTATGTTCCAGCCGGCAGCCTTTGCAGTAGCCGAGGCCGAACCCCCGGTGTACGTTGCAGAATATTTCTCCTTACCGAGGTCGACGTAACCAGCTTCGACCGCGAAGTTCGGGTTGTACTGATAGCCGAGTTGAAGCTTATAGCCCGTGTCGGTCGTATCCAGCGACGAGGATATGTTCCTGAAGCCGGCCGCGGCAAGCACGGCATCAGCGTTACTCTTGCTGTTGTCCTTCATTGAAGAGCGACCGACCGATCCCAGGACATAAAAGTCGCCTGCGAGAGCCGGAGTAATCGAGGCAGCAAGAAGGGCCGCAACAACACATGCTTTGACGTTCATTATTTTCTTTCTCCCTAGAATCGAACAACGGGGTAGATCGTCACTACCCGAGACGCATAAGCGCGCGGCATGCTACCTAGACGGATCACATTGCGCAAGGTTATCTTTAGTAGTAGCCCCCCTCCGTTAATCCGATGTCATCACGTCGCAAACACGTCGGATAGACGGAGGCTTGTGCGCTCCGCACCCCCAAGCTGTTAGTCTTCAGACCATGCACCTGCTCGTCGACATCTCCGCCCACGGCTACGGCCACCTGGGCCAGACCGCTCCCGTCCTCAATGCCCTCGGCGCAGCGGTCCCGAACCTCGAAATCACCGTGCGCTGCGGCCTGACCGAGGACCGACTGAAGCGGCGCATCGACGTCCCCTTTCGCCACGTCCATGCGGCAACCGACTTCGGCTATGTCATGCACAGCGCGATCGACCTCGACCTGCCGGCGACGGCGCGGCGCTATCGCGAGATGCATGCGGATTGGGACGGACGGGTGGCGGCAGAGAGCGCTTGGCTCGAAGCGCAGGGATTCGATGCGGTGCTGACGAACGTGTCCTACTTGCCGCTCGCGGGCGCAGCGCGGGCCGGCATTCCGGCGGCGGCGATGTCGTCGCTCAACTGGCTCGACCTGTTCGTCGACAGCTTCGGCGGCCAGGCATGGGCGGCGCCGGTGCACGCGCAAATGTCGGACGCCTACGACTCGGCGCGCATGTTCCTGCGCGTCACGCCGGGCTTGCCGATGGAATCGCTGGGCAACGTCGAGCCGATCGGGCCGGTGTGCCGGATGTCGCGGGCAAACCGCGCCGCCATCGCCCGGGCGCTGGGTGCGGAGCCGCGGGAGAAATGGCTGCTCGTCGCGATGGGCGGCATGGCCTTCCCGCTCGATGTCGGGCGCTGGCCGAAGCTGGCGGGCGTGCGCTACTTCGTGCCGCCCGCGCTCGCGGTCGCGCGCGCGGACGTCACCGCCTTCGACAGCGAGACGATCGACTTCAGCGAACTGCTGGCCTCGAGCGATCTCGTCGTCACCAAGCCGGGCTATGGAACCTTCGTCGAAGCCGCGTGCCACGGCCGGCCCGTGCTCTACGTCGAGCGCGAGGGCTGGAGCGAGGCGCGCTACCTGGGCGAATGGCTGCGCGCCAATGCGCGCGCGGCGCCGCTGGAGCGCGGCGACCTCGCGAACGGAAATCTCATGCCATCGGTGGAGCGGCTGCTCGAACAGCCGCCCCCCGCCGTCGTTCCCCGGCCCACCGGCATCGCCGACGCGGTCCGCCTGTTGGCCCCACTTTTGGGCGGGGATTAGTTTCCGCCAAGCTTTCATACCACCATTGAATATCCCGATGGTTATAGCCGGACGAGCGTGCTAAAAACGCGCGGCACTGCGCGCGGGCGCAGCAGAACAAGAAAGATCCCAGGAGACCATGAAGCTCAGAAACATCGCTTGGCTGTTCCTCGCCGGCGCGGCAGCGCCGGCTTTCGCCACCAACGGCATGGACCTCGAGGGCTACGGCCCGGTCGCGTCCGCCATGGGCGGCGCCTCGTTTGCCTATGACAACGGCGCCGGCGCGATGATGAACAATCCCGCCACCCTGGGACTGATGCCCGAGGGCAGCGGCATCGGCGTGGCGCTGGGCTACCTCGGT
>DASVZD010000065.1:0-3710 GCA_036391815.1 Rhodocyclaceae bacterium | reverse complement strand
CGTACCGCTATCTCGTCGAAGCGGCGCTCGGAGGCCCCGAGGCCCGCGACCCATTCCCACTTGAGCTGTGCGCGGTGGTCTTCGAACAGGACGTCGGCGCTGACGACGGTGGGTTTCAAGCGGGCCCGCCCACGCTCCAGGCTACTGCGGCTGGGCGGACTGCCAGTCGGCGATCAGCCGGTGCAGCTGCTTCGCGTCGGCGGCGGTGCGGATCTTCTCGCGCAGCGGCGCGTCGCTCAGCAGCTCGGCGATTTCCGACAGGATCTCGAGGTGCTTCTGCGTGGCCGCCTCCGGCACCAGCAGGAAGATCAGCAGGTTCACCGGCTTCTCGTCCGGCGCGTCGAAGCCGATCGGCTGCGCCAGCTTGAACAGGGCCGCCATCGGCGCCTTCAAACCCTTGATGCGTCCATGGGGAATCGCCACGCCGTGGCCCAGCCCGGTCGACCCGAGCCGCTCGCGGGCGAACAGGCTGTCGGTGATCAGCGCCCGCGACAGGCCGTGCAGGTTCTCGAACAGCAACCCGGCTTCCTCGAAAGCGCGCTTCTTGCTGGTCGCGTCGACATTCACGAGCACTTGGGCGGCGGGCAGGATGGACGCGAGGCGATTCATGGTACGGGTTTTCCATTATGCACTGCGGGCGTGCACGCCATCAAAACGCCCCGCACTGGAGCGGCGACGACACGGCCATGGTCCGGCCCGGCCAAAAAAAACCGCCTCGGATGAGGCGGTCGGTGCCGGCGCGGCGCCCTACTGGAGGCGCTTGCCGCCGTCGTGGTGATGGTCCTGCATGCGATGCTTGTGCTTGCCGACCTGGCGGTCCAGCTTGTCGATCAGTTCGTCCAGCGCGGCGTACAGATCTTCATGGGAGCTTTCCGCATACATGTCGTTGCCCCTGACGTGAATCTTGCATTCGGCTCGTTGCCGTCGCTCCTTCTCCTTCTGCTTTTCCACCGTCAGCAGCACCTTGATGCCGACGACCTGGTCAAAATGGCGCGTGATCCGATCAAGCTTGGTGGTCACGTAGTTCCTCAGTGCGGGAGTGACTGCGAGATGGTGACCGCTGATCGTCAAGTTCATGAGTAGCCTCCTTGTTGCGCTCTCTCTACGGGATGCCCGGCCTCGCGGCCGTGCGCTGGAACTTGGGGTCTAAGGTCAAACCATGATGCGCCCCGTCACCCTGAAAAGCAATGCATTTCGGTGACGCCCGAGCGGGCAAGTGAAACCCTTTGTTGAGCCGCGGAAAAGGCTTGTACTATGCGAAGTTGACAAGGGACCGGCGCCCTCGGCAACCGCTTCTTCCTTGCACGGCGGCCGCCTCGCGGGGATCGGGTAGGAGGCGGGGTTACCCCCGCCGTCCTCCCACACCACCGTACGTGCGGTTCCGCATACGGCGGTTCCTGTCTACTGGGCATAGAGCCCAGCGAGCTTCGTTTCGTGCCACGTGTCGCCTGTCGCCCATCGAACACCACGGCCCGGCATCGAGGCTTCCGACCTCGCCGCGCTTGCCATGGCCCTTGGCCCCTGCCAAGGCTTGTGCCCTGGAACGCCAGAGAGCACGCGTGACTGTCCACTCATGACAGGTTCAGCCCTTCATCACTGCGGTTGCCAGCGACTAATACGGCCTCTGCTGACTCCTGCCAACCCTTCCCGACGCCTCTCGATGCCGGTAGCCCTGTCGGGCAGATTGGCAGGTCTCCCAGGGTAATTCGCGTGACCTTCATGCTTATGCCTGTCAGATTTACGTCGCACCGTTCCGTGCAAGTACAGGGCTTTGACGATATGGGCCGTCTTACCCCGATGCGCCGCCTTATCTCTGCTTCCTGCTCGTCAGGCCAGCACTTTGCCTTCGGCTTCCTTCAGATTCGCAGTCGCCCGCGACACCCTTGCCGTTCAGCTAACACTTCCCCTTGCCGGGTGTGTAGAGGACTTGCACCTCCAAGTCGCTCACCCCGCCACCACAGCGGGGGAACAGCGCCAGTCACGGCGCTACGCGCCATGCCTGGCGCACCCATGAAAAAAGCCGCCCGAAGGCGGCTTCTCAAGTTTCTTCGACCTGAAGCTGGCTCGAAAGCCAGCATCGGCATCAGAAGCTGTGGCGGATGCCCAGATCGTAGCCGTTGGAGCTCGAACCGGCGCCCGGGTTGCCGGCGCCACCGCCAGCCGCAATGGCCGACGTGCTGTTGTTGCTCACGCGCGCATACGTCGCGTACAGGGCCGTGCGCTTGGACAGGTTGTGCACGTAGCCGAGCGCAACCTTCTTCGCTTCCGGATCCGTGCCCGCCACCGCGTCGATCTTGTACTGCGCGTACGAGAAGCGGATCTGGCCGGGGCCGACCGGCACCAGGGCGCCGACCAGGTAGCCACGGGCCTTCAGGTTCGCACCAGCGGCGCCCGGGTAGAACGTGTTCTTGTCCCACTCGTACTGGGCTTGCAGCGTCGCCACGCCGAAGTTCCACTGGCCGGCGATGTTGCTCTGGTCGGCGTTGCCGGCCAGGTACTTGGTGCGGCCGCTGGCGATCGCAACGTCGAACGGACCGTTCGCGTAGCCCAGGCGCAGGCCGTAGCCGGTGCCGTCATCCTTGTTCGGCGTGTTGTTCGGCCGCTCGCCGAGGTAGTACTGGACTTGGCCGTAGAAGCCGCCCAGGTTCGCCGGCAGGAAGTAGCCGATGCTGTTCGAGGCGCGCACGGCGGTCGGGACGCTGGTCTCGGTCAGCGCCAGGTTGGTACCGATGCCGTTCGTGCCGAACGGATCGAAGACCGTCATGTTCCAGAACTGCGGCGTGTAGTCACGGCCCAGGCGCAGTTCACCCCAGCCACCGGCCAGGCTGACGGTCGAACGGCGGTTGAACGTGAGGCCGCCACCGCCGACGCTGTTCGCGGCGCCGGGCTGGTTGTTCAGGTTCGTGTTCGCACCGCTGCCGTTGTCGTTGTTCACGCCGGCTTCCAGCCAGAACGAAGCGGAATTGCCGCCGCCCAGGTCTTCAACGCCGCGGAAGCCCAGACGCGAGCTGTTGTAGCCCGAGTTCGTCAGCTGGGTGACGCTGGCGCCGCCGCTGTTGCTGATGTGGTTGACGGTCGCGTCAACGATGCCGAACAGGGTCACCGACGACTGAGCAGAAGCCAAGCCGGCGGCGGACGCCAGAACAGCCAGTGCAATCAGGGATTTTTTCATGCAAGTTTCTCCAAGGTTAAACAGAGGGCTCCGGTTGCGAAGGGGTCACGAAATGCAGGCACTTTGGTGCTCCCACCGGGTCCCCGGGCCAACCTCCTTTTGGGAAGTTGGCCTTATTGCACCAGAGCAGGCTTTCTTTCGCAAAGTATTTAGCCCCGGGCCGGACGATTCGTTGCAGCCGGACAACACCCCGAAATGGCCGAGTGGAACGGGCGCAACAGCCGGCGTTTTGGCACCGGAAAGCGCCGCCCGGCGGCTCCGCGGCGGGGCCCGCACCGCCGCTACACTTGGCCCGATGGACCGACTTCTCGGCGCCGCCGACAGCGCCTTGCGCACTCTTTTTGCCAAGCCGCACGCCGGCCGGCCCTGCCCGGTGGTGCCGGCCGACGAAACGCGCCTGGCGGACCGGGAAGCGCGGCAATCGGCCGCCCTGATGCGCGTGAACCATGTCGGCGAAATCTGCGCGCAGGCGCTGTACACGGCGCAGGCATTCGCCACCCGCGATGCGGCGCTGCGCCGGCATTTCGAACGCGCCGCG
>DASVZD010000064.1:0-2287 GCA_036391815.1 Rhodocyclaceae bacterium | reverse complement strand
GATCAATTCCGGTGGCCTGGGCACGATGGGTGTGGGCCTGCCGTACGCCATGGGCATCAAGAAGGCGTTCCCGGACAAGGAAGTCGTCACCATTACCGGAGAGGGCTCGATCCAGATGTGCATCCAGGAGTTGTCGACCTGCAAGCAGTTCCGCCTGCCGATCAAGATCATCTGCCTCAACAACGGCTACCTCGGCATGGTGCGCCAGTGGCAGGAGATGTTTCACGGCAATCGCTACTCCGAGTCCTACTTCGATTCCGTGCCCGATTTCGTCAAGCTCGCCGAGGCGTATGGCCACGTCGGCATGCGCATCGACAAGCCGGCTGACGTCGAGGGCGCGCTGAAGGAGGCCTTCGGCAAGCACAAGAACGAACTGGTATTCATGGACTTCCGCACCAACCCGACGGCCAACGTGTTCCCGATGGTGGCGGCCGGCCGCGGCCTGTCGGAAATGATCCTGGCGGAGGACCTGTGACCATGCGCCATATCATTTCCATCCTGATCGAGAACGAATCCGGCGCCCTGTCGCGCGTCTCGGGCCTGTTCTCGGCGCGCGGCTACAACATCGAATCCTTGACCGTCGCGCCGACCGAAGATCCGTCGCTGTCGCGCATGACGGTCGTCAGCGTCGGCTCCGACGACATCATCGAGCAGATCACCAAGCAGCTGAACAAGCTGATCGAAGTCGTGAAGGTGGTCGACCTGTCCGAGGCCGCGCACATCGAGCGCGAGCTGATGCTGGTGAAGGTTCGCGCCACCGGCAAGGACCGCGAGGAGATGAAGCGCGTCGCCGACATCTTCCGCGGCCGCATCATCGACGTCACCGAATCGACCTACGTGATCGAGTTGACCGGCAACACCGGCAAGCTCGACGCCTTCCTCGGCGCCATCGATGCCTCGCTGATCCTCGAAACGGTTCGCACGGGCGTCTGCGGCATCGGCCGCGGCGACCGCATCCTCAAGGTTTGAACATCTGAAATCCCGCTGCCGGCGTCCGTCGGCGGCCCTCAACATCGCTACAGGGGAATACCATGAAAGTCTATTACGACAAGGATGCCGACCTCTCCCTCATCAAGGGCAAGAAGGTCACCATCGTCGGCTACGGCTCGCAGGGCCATGCGCATGCGCAGAACCTCAATGACTCCGGCGTCAAGGTCACCGTCGGCCTGCGCAAGGGCGGCGCCTCCTGGGACAAGGCCAAGAAGGCCGGCCTCAAGGTCGAGGAAGTCGCCAAGGCGGTCAAGGACGCCGACGTCGTCATGATCCTGCTGCCGGACGAGAACATTCCCGCCGTCTACTACAACGACATCGAGCCGAACATGAAGAAGGGCGCCGCCCTGGCGTTCGCCCACGGCTTCAACGTCCACTACAACCAGGTGGTGCCGCGCGCCGACGTCGACGTCATCATGATCGCGCCGAAGGGCCCCGGCCATACGGTGCGCTCCGAGTACGTGCGCGGTGGCGGCGTGCCGTCGCTGATCGCCGTCTACCAGGACAAGTCGAAGAAGGCCAAGGCCATCGCCCTGTCCTACGCGGCGGCCAACGGCGGCACCAAGGGCGGCGTCATCGAGACGACCTTCCGCGACGAGACCGAGACCGACCTGTTCGGCGAGCAGGCCGTGCTGTGCGGCGGCCTGGTGGAACTGATCAAGGCGGGCTTCGAGACGCTGACCGAAGCCGGCTACGCGCCCGAGATGGCATATTTCGAGTGCCTGCACGAAGTGAAGCTGATCACCGACCTGATCTTCGAAGGCGGCATCGCCAACATGAACTACTCGGTTTCCAACAATGCCGAGTATGGCGAGTACGTGACCGGCCCGCGCGTGATCGCCGGCGAGGCGCGCGCCGCTATGAAGGAAGCGCTGGAGAACATCCAGAACGGCAACTACGCCAAGCGCTTCATCCTCGAGGGCCGCATGAACTATCCGGAGATGACGGCGCGCCGTCGCCTCAATGCCGAGCATCAGGTCGAGAAGATCGGCGCCCAGTTGCGCGACATGATGCCTTGGATCAAGAAGAACAAGCTCGTCGACCAGAGCAAGAACTGAGTCGAACCCGCAGCGATCGAGCAAGGGCACAGCAGGCGCTGTGCCCTTGTCGTTAGGAAATCTCCATGAGTCCGAACTACCCGCATCCCATCATCGCGCGCGAAGGCTGGCCGTTTCTCGGCTTGAGCTTCGGCTTCGGCCTCATGGTCACGAGCGCCGCCGGCTGGGCCTGGGCCGCGCCGATCTGGCTGTTCTTCGTCTTCTGCCTGCAGTTCTTCCGCGATCCGCCGCGCGAAGTC
>DASVZD010000063.1:0-2799 GCA_036391815.1 Rhodocyclaceae bacterium | reverse complement strand
GGGCAAGTCGGGCCGCTTCCGCCAGAACCTGCTGGGCAAGCGCGTCGACTACTCGGGCCGTTCCGTCATCGTGGTCGGCCCGCAGCTCAAGCTGCACCAGTGCGGCCTGCCGAAGAAGATGGCGCTCGAGCTCTTCAAACCTTTTATCTTCGAGCGCCTCGAGAAGATGGGCATCGCCTCCACCATCAAGGCGGCGAAGAAGGAAGTCGAAGCCGAAACCGTCGTGGTGTGGGACATCCTCGAAGAAGTCATCCGCGAGCATCCGGTGCTGCTGAACCGCGCGCCGACGCTGCACCGCCTCGGCATCCAGGCCTTCGAGCCGACGCTGATCGAAGGCAAGGCGATCCAGCTGCATCCGCTGGTGTGTACGGCGTTCAACGCCGACTTCGACGGCGACCAGATGGCCGTCCACGTTCCGCTGTCGCTCGAAGCGCAGATGGAAGCGCGCACCATGATGCTCGCCTCCAACAACGTGCTGTCGCCCGCCAACGGTCAGCCGATCATCGTGCCGTCGCAGGACGTGGTGCTGGGCCTCTACTACGCCACGCGCGAGAACGCAGCGGCCAAGGGCTCGGGCATGGCCTTCGCCGACATCGCGGAAGTGCTGCGCGCCGTGAATAGCCGTCAGTGCGACCTGCATGCCCGCGTGAACGTCCGCATCAAGGAGTACGAGCGAAACGCCGACGATAGCGGCTGGGTCGAGAAGATCACGCGCTACTCGACGACTGCCGGCCGCGCCATCCTGTCCGAGATCCTGCCGAAAGGCCTGCCGTTCAAGTCGATCGACAAGGCGCTCAAGAAGAAGGAAATCTCCAAGCTCATCGACGAGAGCTTCCGCCGCTGCGGCTTGAAGGACACCGTGGTGTTCGCCGACCAGTTGATGCAGTCGGGCTTCCGCCTCGCCACGCGCGGCGGCATTTCGATCGCCGTTGGCGACATGCTGGTGCCCGACCAGAAGCACACCATCATCGAGGCCGCCGAGACCGAAGTGAAGGAGATCGAGCGCCAGTACACCTCCGGTCTGGTGACGGTCGGCGAGCGCTACAACAAGGTGGTGGACATCTGGGGCCGCGCCGGCGACCAGGTGGCAAAAGCCATGATGGACCAGCTCGCGCACCAGAAGGTCACCGCGGCCGACGGCAAGACCGTCAGCCAGGAGTCCTTCAACTCCATCTACATGATGGCCGACTCGGGCGCCCGCGGTTCCGCCGCGCAGATCCGCCAGCTGGCCGGCATGCGGGGTCTGATGGCCAAGCCGGACGGCTCCATCATCGAGACGCCGATCACGACGAACTTCCGCGAAGGCCTCAACGTCTTGCAGTACTTCATCTCGACGCACGGAGCCCGCAAGGGTCTGGCCGATACGGCGCTGAAGACCGCGAACTCCGGTTACCTGACGCGCCGCCTGGTCGACGTCACGCAGGACCTGGTGGTCATCGAGGACGATTGCGGTACGCAGAACGGCTTCGCCATGAAGGCGCTGGTAGAGGGCGGTGAAGTCATCGAAGCCCTGCGCGAGCGCATCCTCGGCCGCGTCGTCGCGACCGACGTGATGAACCCCGACACGCAGGACGTGCTCTACGCGGCGGGCTACCTGCTCGACGAGGACGCTGTCGATACCATCGAGGCGATGGGCATCGACGAAGTGCGCGTGCGCACGCCGCTGTCGTGCGAAACCCGCTACGGCCTGTGCGCCAAGTGCTACGGCCGCGATCTCGGCCGCGGCATGCTGGTGAATTCCGGCGAAGCGGTGGGCGTCATCGCCGCCCAGTCGATCGGCGAACCGGGCACGCAGCTGACGATGCGGACCTTCCACGTCGGCGGCGCGGCCTCCCGTGCTGCCGCCCAGAGCCAGGTCGAAGCCAAGAGCGCCGGTATCCTGCGCTTCTCGGCGACCATGCGCTACGTCACCAATCCGAAGAACGAGAAGGTCGTCATCGCGCGTTCCGGCGAGGTTTACATCACCGACGACAACGGCCGCGAGCGCGAGCGCCACAAGGTGCCGTACGGCGCGACGCTGAACGGCGACGACGGCAACAGCATCAAGGCCGGCGCGATCCTCGCGACCTGGGACCCGCATACCCGCCCGATCGTGACGGAATATGCCGGTACCGTGAAGTTCGAGCACGTCGAGGAAGGCGCGACCGTCGCCAAGCAGGTGGACGACGTCACCGGCCTGTCGACCCTCGTCGTCATCGACCCGAAGCGCGGCACCAAGTCGGCCACCAAGGGCCTGCGCCCGCAGGTCAAGCTGCTCGACGAGAACGGCCAGGAAATCAAGATCCACGGTACCGACCACTCGGTGACGATCACCTTCCACGTCGGATCGATCATCACGGTGAAGGACGGTCAGCCGGTGAGCGTCGGCGACATTCTTGCCCGCATCCCGCAGGAATCCGCCAAGACGCGCGACATCACCGGCGGTCTGCCGCGCGTGGCGGAACTGTTCGAGGCCCGTTCGCCGAAGGACGCCGGCATGCTGGCGGAAGTCACCGGCACGGTTTCGTTCGGCAAGGACACCAAGGGCAAGCAGCGCCTGATCATCACTGAACCGGACGGCACCGCGCACGAATACCTGATCCCGAAGGACAAGCACGTCATGGCCCACGACGGCCAGGTCGTGAACAAGGGCGAGGTCATCGTGGACGGCCCGGTCGATCCGCACGACATCCTCCGCCTCAAGGGCATCGAGGAGCTGGCGCGCTACATCATCGACGAAGTGCAGGACGTCTATCGTCTGCAAGGCGTGAAGATCAACGACAAGCACATCGAAGTGATCGTGCGCCAGATGCTGCGCCG
>DASVZD010000062.1:0-2191 GCA_036391815.1 Rhodocyclaceae bacterium | reverse complement strand
TCGAGACCCCCATGCTCTGGGCCGTGGGCTTCATCTGGGTGTTCACCATCGGCGGCTTCACCGGGCTGATCCTGGCCATGGCGCCCATCGACATCCAGCTGCAGGACACCTACTACGTGGTGGCGCACTTCCACTACGTGCTGGTGACCGGCGCGCTGTTCGCCATCATTGCCGCCATCTACTACTGGCTGCCGAAGTGGACCGGCCACATGTACGACGAGCGCCTCGGCAAGATCCACTTCTGGATCTCGGCGATCTTCGTCAACGTGCTGTTCTTTCCGCAGCACTTCCTCGGCCTGGCCGGCATGCCGCGGCGCATCCCCGACTACGCCGTGCAATACACCGGGTGGAACCAGATCTCCAGCGTCGGCGCCTTCGTGTTCGGGCTCAGCCAGCTGCTGTTCGTCTACAACATCGTCCGCACCGCGCGCGGGCACGGCCCCAAGGCCACCGCCCAGGTCTGGGAAGGCGCGCACGGGCTCGAATGGACCTTGCCGTCGCCGCCGCCCTACCACAGCTTCACCGAGCCGCCGCCGGTCGACGACGCCCATGCCCACACCTAGGACCGCCACCATGGCAAAGGCTCCGCCCATCCGCCGTTCCAACGCCGCCGTCGCCCTCGCCCTGGCCGGGGTCGCGCTGGCGGTCTTCTGCGCCGTCATCGTCAACCACCTGCCGTCATGAGCCGCTCCGGCGACAACCGTCGACTCGCGCGCCGACTGGCCGCCGTGGCGATCACCATGATCGCCTTCGGCTTCCTGCTGGTGCCGCTCTACCGCGTCTATTGCAAGGTCACCGGCGAGAACGACACCTCGCTGCGCCGCGTCACGCTCGGCGACGCGGCCAAGCAGCAGGTGGACAAGCAGCGCTGGGTGACAGTCGAGTTCGTCGCCACCACCAGCGGCACCCTGCCCTGGGAGTTCAGCCCGGAGCAGCCGCGCCTGCGCGTGCATCCCGGCGACATGGTGCTGACGCGCTTCCATGCGCGCAACCTCGCCAACCGCCCGATCATCGGCCAGGCCATCCCGACCATCGCACCGGCCGAGGCCGCCGAGCACTTCCACAAGATCGAGTGCTTCTGCTTCAGGCACCAGCCGCTGGCGCCGGGCGAGGCGAAGGAGATGCCGCTGGAGTTCCAGGTCGATCCGCAGCTGCCGGCCGACGTGACGACGCTGACGCTGGCCTACACCTTCTTCGAAGTTCCGGCCTGACGGAGGCATCATGGACCACAGCGAATCGCGTTACTTCGTGCCCCAGCCGAGCTACTGGCCGATCATCGGCTCCTTCGGCCTGTTCTGCCTGCTCGGCGGCTTCGCGCTGCTGCTCGACGGCGAAGACCTGGCGGGCGGATACGCGTCCGGCGTGGGCCTCCTGGTGTTCGTCGGCATGCTGTTCGGCTGGTTCGGCACGGTCGTGCGCGAAAGCCGCGGCGGCCGCTACAACGACCAGGTCGACGCCAGTTTCCGCTGGGGCATGGGCTGGTTCATCTTCTCGGAGGTGATGTTCTTCGCCGGCTTCTTCGGCGCCCTCTTCTACGCCCGCCACTTCGCCGTGCCCTGGCTGGGCGGCGCCGGCGACAAGGGCATCGCGCACGAGCTGTGGCCGCAGTTCGTCGCCCGCTGGCCGCTGCTGACCCTGCCCGACGCGCGCCACTTCACCGTCGCCAAGGAGGCCATGGAGCCCTGGGGACTCCCGGCCCTCAACACCGCCATCCTGCTGTCCTCCGGCGCCACCGTGACCTGGGCCCACTGGGGCCTCAAGCACAACCGGCGCCGCCAGCTCATCGCCGGCCTCGCCCTCACCGTCGCGCTCGGCATGCTGTTCCTGTTCCTCCAGGGACACGAATACTGGGATGCCTACACCTTGAAGAACCTGCGGCTGTCCTCCGGCATCTACGGCTCGACCTTCTTCATGCTGACCGGCTTCCACGGCGCCCACGTCACCATCGGCGCCATCATGCTGTTCGTGATCCTGATGAGATCGGTGATGGGGCACTTCACGCCGACGCACCACTTCGCGTTCGAGGCGGTGTCGTGGTACTGGCATTTCGTGGATGTGGTGTGGCTGGGGTTGTTCGTGTTCGTGTATCTCCTGTAGATATGCAGCGCGCATGCCCTGGGCGACGGGGTATCGCCGCCGCTGCGTGTCCCCCGGCGGACAAAATCGATAAGGCGTCCGCCTCCTCCTTTAC
>DASVZD010000061.1:0-11717 GCA_036391815.1 Rhodocyclaceae bacterium | reverse complement strand
GCCGTGCTCGGCTGGCTGCTCTACCAGGGCTTCGGACTGCCCAAGGATTACGGCGAGGCGGCCGGGCTGTTCGAGCGCGCCGCCCGGCGCGAGGATACGCGCGGCATGACGTGGCTGGCGTTGTGCCTGCTGCGCGGCCATGGCGTCGTTGGCGACGTCGGGCGCGCGTTGCAGTTGCTGCGCCGCGCGGCCAGGCGGAACTCGTCGCTGGCGCAGTACTGGCTCGGCCGCCTCCACTACACGGGACAGCAGGTGCCGCGCGACTTCGACGCCGCGGCCGCCGCCTTCCGGCAGGCGGCCGCGCAAGGCTACGCGCCGGCCTCGGACTTGCTCGCGCGCTGCCACTTCTTCGGCCGCGGCGTTCCCCAGGACCACGAGGCCGCGGTGCGGCACTGGCGCGCGGCGGCGGAAGCCGACCAGGGCGCCGCCATGTTCTGCCTCGGCATGTGCCTCTATGCGGGTGTCGGCACGGCGCCCGACCAGGCCGAGGCGGTGGTCTGGTTCCGCGCCGCGGCGCGCAAGCAGATCGCCGGCGCCATGTTCCTGCTCGGCCAGTGCTACACCTTCGGCTTCGGCGTCACGCGCGATCCCGAGGCGGGGCTGGGCTGGTACGCGCGGGCGGCCGAGCGGGGCAACCGCGAGGCCGAGTTCGAGCTCGGCGCCGCCTGCGCCAGCGGCCAGCGCGCCGCCGGGCCGGACATGGCGGAAGCCCTGCGCTGGTGGCGCTCCGCGGCGCGCCAGGGACATGCGCGCGCGCAGATCAAGCTCGGCCACTGCTATCGCTGGGGCGAAGGCGTCGCCGCGAATCCGGGCCTGGCGGTATCGTGGTATCGGCGCGCCGCCGACGGCGGCGATGCGCACGCGCACGTCTGGCTCGGCGAGTGCTACGAAAACGGGGAAGGCGTGGCGGTCGACCCGATCGCAGCGCTCGGCCACTACAAGGCGGCCGCGGCGGCCGGCGACCCGCATGGCATGGCGGAGCTCGGGCGCTGCCACCTGCGCGGCATCGGCGTGCGCCCCGACGTGCGCCGCGGCGAGGAACTGCTGCGCGCCGCCACCGAGGCCGGCTGGCCATCGGCGCTGGGCGAGCTCGAGCGCTACTGGTTCGCCGAAGGCGAACGCCTGTTCGCCGCCACGGAAGACGCCGACGCCCTGGCGCGGGCGCTCGCCTGCTACCGCAAGGCGGCGGATCTCGGACACCGGCGCGCCGCCTACATGCTGGGCGAATGCTATCGGCATGGCATCGGAGCCGGGGTCGATCACGCCAAGGCGCTGGGCTGGTATCGCAAGGCGGCGTCGCTGTTCGACGCGAAGGTGGCGCTCGGCGACATGTACTACTTCGGCCAGGGCGTGGCGGCGAGCCCGCGCGAGGCCTTCCGCTGGTACGAGCAGGCGGTCGCGCAGCACGAGGACGCCTATGCCATGTACAACCTCGGCTTCTGCCTGCTGCATGGCCACGGCACCAAGCGCGACGCGCGGCTCGCGGCGCGCTGGCTGCGCCGCGCCGCGCTGATGGGGGAGGTCAACGCGCAGCACGAGCTGGGCTGCGCCTACTACCGCGGCACGGGCGTCGCGAAGAATCCCAGGCTGGCGATGAAGTGGCTGCGCATGGCGGCCGGCCATGGGCACGAGGAGTCGCGCGCGTTCCTCGAGCGCGTGGAGAAGGGCGCCCGGCTGAATTAGCAGCGGGAATATCGGGGTCTGTCCCCGATTTGCGCGTCAGACCTTGGCTGCCGGAATGTCCGGCAGGGTTCCTTCCAACTGGGCTCGCGCCGCGTCGAGCTGCAGGTCGAGCTGCACGGCCATCTCTTCCAGCAGGTCGCGTCCCTGGCGACGTGCCACATTGGCGGCGGCGAACAGTTCGTAGAGCCGCGAGCCGTAGAGCTGGTTGAGTTCCGCCTCGATCTCGGCGACGCGCCGGCGCACGGCGGCCACTTGCGCCATGAGGTCGGCGGACGCGCCGGAAGCCGCGCGCTGCTTCGGCTGGCGGCCCTGGCCTTCCTGCCAGAGTTCGAGGATTTCGCGCAGCCCCGCCTCGTCGCCGCTGCGGTAGGCGCGATTGGCCTCGGTCATCAGCTGGGTGCGCCAAGCGCGTTCCTGCTCGTCCTTGGCGCGGTCCGGGTGGATCTTCTGCGCCAGGTGGCGATAGAGCTTCTTGACGTCCGCCGTCGGCTTGAACGCCGGCGCCTGGTCGCGGCCGAGCTGCGAGAAGCGTTCCTTCTCCTGCTTCGACTGATCGGCCTGGGCCTGGGCTTTCTCGGCGGCCTGCCTGGCCGCCGCGTTGTCCGGCTCGCGTTCGGCGCGCGCCTTGGCGAGCTGCGCCTGCAGGCGGTCGAGTTCGGCCATGCGATCGCCGACCACCGCCGCGTAGCGCCGGGTGAATTCGGCGATCTCGGCCTGCGCCGTGGCGAGCTCGAGTTCGAGTTCGGAAAGCTCCTGCGTCAGCAGCTCGAGTTCGGCGCGCAGCCGCGCGGCGGCGTCGAGGACCATCAGCGCGCCATAGCCGCCGGGAACGGCGCCGCCGCCCAGCAGCAGCGTGCGCAGCGCGCCCGGCCATGCGGCGCGGATGTCTTCGGGAAGCCGTTCGGGCTGGACCAGCGCCGCCCAGTCGGTCGGCGCCGCGAGGGAGCGCGCCATCGCCAGCGGCAGGATGCGCACCGGGAACAGCCGTTCGACGCCCGCGGGCCAGGCCTCCGTCGCCAGGCCGCGGCCGCTCCAGGCCAGCGCGGCCTGCCACAGACCCGCTTCATCCTCGAGCAGGCGTCGCTGTGCCGTCCAGGCGGGACCTTCGGCTTCGTGGCGCGCCAGCCGGCTCTTCAGCAGCGAGAGGGTGGCGCGCAGGGCGATGCGCACCGCATAGTCGGCCGCGGGCAGCACCAGGCACAGCGGGCGCAGGCCGAGGTCGAGCGCGTTGGAGACGTCGGGCAGCAATTCGTCGTCGGGGACGACGATGGTCAGGCTGTGTCCGCGCGCCAGCGCTTCGGCGGCCAGCGCTGCCAGTGCGGCGGCGGGAGCGAGCGGCAGTTCGGCCTGGCACAGCGGCGGGGCGCCCGGCGCATCGAGGCGCGCCAGCCACGATTGGACTACGCCAGCCGCATCCGTGCCTTCGTTCATCATGCGGTCGATTGTAGCGCGCGCATTTCGGCCGAAAGCCGGAATGGCAAGGCCAAAAGGCCCTATCTCTCCTTGCCGGATTCCGGCCGTGACGCTAAAGTGCGCGCTGGTTCGTTTTCTAAGCGCGAAAGGATCGAGCGTGTTTTCGATCATCCAGGCCGCGGGTTGGCCGATCTGGTTCCTGCTGGCGGCGTCGATTCTGGCCGTGGCACTCATCATCGAACGTTCGGGCGCGCTGCGCCGCGCCAAGATCGTCCCCCCGGGGCTGCTGCAGCGCGTGGTGGCCGACTACAAGCAGGGCGGGGTGAACGAGGAGATGCTCAAGCGCCTCGACGCCCATTCGCCGCTGGGCCGCGTGTTCGCCGCGGGCCTGCGCAACGCCAGGAGCTCGCGCGAAGTGATGAAGGAGGCGATCGAGGAATCCGGCCGCGGCGTCGCGCACGAGCTCGAGCACTTCCTCACCAGCCTCGGCACCATCGCCTCGATCAGCCCGCTGATGGGCCTGTTCGGCACGGTGGTCGGCATGATCGAGATCTTCGGTTCCTCCACGGCGGCGGGCAACAACCCGCAGGCGCTGGCGCACGGCATCTCGGTGGCGCTGTACAACACCGGCTTCGGCCTCATCATCGCCATCCCGAGCATGATCTTCTACCGCCACTTCCGCGCCCAGGTCGACAGCCTGGTCATCGAAATGGAGCAGCAGGCGGTCAAGCTGGTCGAAGTGGTGCACGGCGAGCGCAGCGCCTGATCCTTTCCCCGAGACGCCCATGAACTTCCAGCGTGGCCGTTCGCGCGAAGAGCCCGAGATCAACCTGATCCCGATGATCGACGTGCTGCTGGTGATCCTGATCTTCCTCATGATCACCACGACGTACTCGAAATTCGCGGGGCTCGAGATCAACCTGCCGACGGCCGATACCCAGGCCGCGCAGGAGCAGCCGAGCCAGATCGACGTGGTGGTGACCGAACAGGGCGACGTGCTGGTCAACAAGACTCCGGTCGGCAGCCGCGACGTCGACGCCATCACGGCCGCGCTGCAGAAGGTGGCCGGCAGCGGGCCGAAGCAGCCCGTGGTCGTCATCAACGCGGACGCCAAGGCGACGCACCAGAGCGTCATCGACGTCATGCAGGCCGCGCAGCACGCCGGCCTCACCCACATTTCGTTCGCAACCCAGCAGAAGCAGTGAAGGCCGTCTGGCGCAAGCGCGGGCTCGTCGCCTGGCTGTTGCTGCCGGCCGCCGCGCTGTTCGGGGCGCTGGTCGCCGCCCGCCGTTCCGCCTATCGGGCCGGTTGGCTGGAGAGCGTGCGCATCGGCGTGCCGGTGGTGGTGGTCGGCAACATCGCCGCCGGCGGATCGGGCAAGACGCCCGTGGTGCTGGCGCTGGTCCAACAGCTGGCGGCGCGCGGGCGGCGGCCGGGCATCGTGAGCCGCGGCTATGGCGGCAACGCCGCCGGCGTGCGCGAGGTGGCGAAGGACGATGGCGCGGATCTCGTCGGCGACGAGCCGCTGTTGCTCAAGCATCGCAGCGGATGCCCGGTGTTCGTGGGGCGCGACCGCGTGGCCGCGGCACGGGCGTTGCTGGCGGCCTACCCGGATTGCGACGTGATCGTCAGCGACGACGGCCTGCAGCATTACCGCCTGGCGCGCGATGTCGAGATCGCCGTGGTCGACCGGCAGCTGATCGCCAATCACTGGATGCAGCCGGCCGGTCCGTGCCGCGAGCCGCCGTCGCGGCTGGCACGGGTCGATGCGGTGGTGAAGAACGGCGACGGCGAGATCGTCGTGCACGGCGTCCCGACCTTCGAGATGACGATCGCGGGCGGGCGCTTCCTGCGTCTTGGTTCGGAAGAGAGCCGTGACGCCGACGAGTTCGGCGGCCTGCGGCTGCACGCCGTCGCGGGCATCGGGGTGCCTGAGCGCTTCTTCGGGCACCTCGCGGCGCTCGGCGTGAGGTGCGAGACGCATGCCTTCCCCGACCATCACCGCTATGTGGCTTCCGACCTCGATTTCACCGGCGACGCGGTCCTGGCCACCGAAAAGGATGCGGTAAAATTGCAAGGTCTGTCCCCGCTGCCCGTCTGGGTGCTGCCGGTGGACGCGCGGATCGAACCCGATCTTGCGGCTTTCGTGATGGAGAAACTCGATGGACGTCCGCCTGCTTGAGATCCTCGTCTGCCCCGTGTGCAAGGGGCCGCTCGACTACCGCAAGGCGGCTGCCGAACTCCTCTGCAAGCCTTGCCGCCTTGCCTTTCCGATCAAGGACGACATCCCGGTGATGCTCGAGGAAGAGGCGCGCCAGGTTCCGGCCGAGGAAGTGTGACGGCCAAAGAAACGCGCCGGGCCGCCCCAAGCGTTTCTACGCCCCCTGGGGGGAGAACCGAGCGGAGCGAGGTTGTCGGGGGGGGACGATTTCGCGTCGTCATTCCCGCCCGCTACGCGTCGACGCGCCTGCCGGGCAAGCCGCTGGCGGACATCGCCGGCAAGCCGATGGTGGTGCGCGTTGCCGAGGCGGCGCTGGCGGCCAACCCGCTCGGCGTCTGGATCGCGACCGACGATGCGCGCGTGGCCGACGCCGTCGCCGCCCAAGGCTACCAGGCCGTGATGACGTCGCCCGCGCATGCGAGCGGCACCGACCGCATCGCAGAAGTCGCGAGGCAACTCGGCTGGGCCGACGACGAGATCGTGGTGAACGTCCAGGGCGACGAGCCGCTGATCGAGCCGCGGCTGATCGCCGCCACGGCGCTGGCGCTGGCGGAGGATCGGGAAGCTGCGATCGCGACGGCCGCACATCCGATCGAGACGGCCGAGGAGTTTTTCAATCCGAACGTGGTGAAGGTGGTGACGGCCGAGTCGGGCCGCGCCCTCTATTTCTCGCGGGCGCCGATCGCCTGGCACCGCGACGGCTTCGCCGCCAGCCGCGACTCGCTGCCGGCGGGCTTCAGCGCCTTGCGGCACATCGGCATCTACGCCTATCGCGTCGGCTTCCTGCATCGCTACGGCAGCCTGGCGCCGGCGAAATGCGAGCAGTGGGAGTCGCTCGAGCAGCTGCGCGCGCTGTGGCACGGGCATGCGATCCAGGTGATCGAATGGGAGGAGGCGCCGGTGCCCGGCGTCGATACCGAGGCGGACCTGGAGCGCGTCAGGCGCTGGTTCGCCGCCGAGGAAGGCGGGACCGCTGGATAAGACGCGGGTATAAGTTCATCGATACATCCATTCGAGCGCGGCGGCGTTTCGGATTATGGTTTGACGCTGGGAGCTGGACGATAATAAAACCATATAATCCTTCCATTAGTTAAACACCAAAGGGAAACAGAAACGATGAGACTCATCCTGTTGGGCCCCCCCGGCGCGGGCAAAGGCACCCAAGCCAATTTCATCAAGGAAAAGTTCGGCATCCCCCAGATTTCCACCGGCGACATGTTGCGCGCGGCCGTCAAGGCGGGCACGCCGCTGGGCATCGAGGCCAAGAAGATCATGGATGCCGGCGGCCTGGTCCGCGACGACATCATCATCGGCCTGGTCAAGGATCGCCTCAAGGAGCCGGACTGCGCCAAGGGCTACATGTTCGACGGTTTCCCCCGCACCATCCCGCAGGCGGAAGCGATGAAGGAAGCCGGCGTCGCCATCGACTACGTGCTCGAGATCGACGTGCCGGACAGCGAGATCATCGCGCGCATGAGCGGCCGCAGGGTTCACGTGGCCTCGGGCCGCACCTATCATGTGAAATTCAATCCGCCGAAGGTCGAAGGCAAGGATGACGTCACCGGCGAGCCGCTGATCCAGCGCGACGATGACAAGGAAGAGACCGTCAAGAAGCGCCTTGATGTTTATCATTCGCAGACCAAGCCGCTGGTCGAGTACTACTCGAAGTGGGCCGCCAACGGCGACGCCAAGGCGCCCAAGTACCGCCGCATCGCCGGCCAGGGCAAGGTCGAGGCCATCCGCGACGCTGCGTTCGCCGCGCTGGCTTCCTGAGGACCGCTATAGAAAGGGAGAACCGTCGCCATGAGCCACCAGATCCATCGCCTTGCGATTTGTACTGGTGGCGGCGACGCCCCGGGACTCAATGCCGTCATCCGTTCCGTCGTCATCGCGGCCTCCAACCGGGGCTGGGAGTGCTACGGGATCCATGACGGCTTCAACGGAATCCTCTTTCCGGAACGCTACCCCGAAGGCGGCGTCTATCGCCTGACACGCGACAAGGTCCGCGGCATCGGGCATCTCGGCGGCACCATCCTGGGGACCACCAACAAGGGCAATCCCCTGCACTTCCCGGTCGAGATGCCGGACGGCAAGATCCAGGAAATCGACCGCACCGACGAGATCCTGCGCTTCTTCGCCATGAAGCAGTTCGACGCGCTGGTGTCGATCGGCGGTGACGGCTCGCTGACCATTGCCAACGCGCTGCACCAGAAGGGCCTGCGCGTCGTCGGCGTGCCGAAGACCATCGACAACGACCTCGACAAGACCTACACGACCTTCGGCTTCGACTCCGCCGTCGCCTTCGCCACCGAATGCATCGACCGCCTGCACAGCACGGCGGAAAGCCACCAGCGCGTCATCGTGGTCGAGGTGATGGGCCGCTACGCCGGCTGGATCGCCCTGCATTCCGGCATTTCCGCCAGCGCGCACGCGGTGCTGATTCCCGAGATCCCGTTCGACCTCGACAAGGTCGCCGCGAAGATCCATGCGCGCGATGCGGAGGGGCGCCTGTATACATTGGTGGTCGTGGCCGAAGGTGCAGAGCCGGTGCACGGCCACCGCGAAATCGTTGCGCCGGCGGAAGTCGGCCACGCGGAGCGGCTCGGCGGCGTCGGCGAGCGCGTCGCCAAGGCGCTGCAGGAAAGCACCGGCAAGGATACGCGCGTGGTCGTCCTCGGCCACCTGCTGCGGGGCGGCAGCCCGACGGCCTTCGACCGGCTCGCCGCGATGCGCTTCGGCACGGCGGCCGTCCGCGCCCTCGAGGAGGGGCAGACGGGCATCATGGTCGCGCTGGGAATCGCCGGCGTCGACTACGTGCGGCTCGAGGAAGTGGCGGGCCGCATGAAGGCGGTGCCGCTCGATTGCGACACCATCCAGACAGCCCGCGACCTGGGCATCTCCTTCGGGGATTGACGGCAGCGCGCCGCGGCGCGCTGCCTGACTGCCGTTCCTACTTGCCGTTGTTCAGGATCTTGGCGACCTTGTTCAGGCGCAGCCGGTAGGCGTCGGGCATGCCGGAACCGAGCAGCGGGCGCAGGTAGAGCCGGAAGGCGTCGGTGATGTCGGTGCCGTTCGCCGCGATGAATTCGTCCTCCATCACGCGCGTCTTGCCGGCCACGGCTTCCAGCGGCATCAGCTGGTAATCCACCGAGTAGAAGCCGGTGCGCTTGATCGCCACCGAGCCGTCGCGGTCGCCCCACATGGCGAACTGCACGGCCTTCTCGCCGACCTCGCGCGCTTCGCGCTGGTCGACGTCGGAGACGCAGCCCATGAACGAGCGCTGCAGGTAGCCGAAGGTGTCGCCGCGCACGCGCTTGATCTTGAGCTTGTTCTTGATCTCCTCGCAGAGCAGGTCGGCGAGCGCGCCAGTGCCGGACAGCTGCACGTTGCCGTGGGCGTCCTTCTCCACTTCCGTCGCGAGCTTGGTGATGATCGGCACGCCGTTCTCGTCGTGGATGCCTTCCGAGGCGGCGATCACGCAGCGCCCGTACTTGTCGTAGGTCGCCTTGACGTCGCCGAGGAAGCGGTCGATGTTGAAGGTCCGCTCCGGCAGGTAGATCAGGTGCGGGCCGTCGTCGGGGAATTTCTTGCCCAGCGCGGAGGCGGCGGTGAGGAAGCCGGCGTGGCGCCCCATGACCACCGCCAGGTAGACGCCGGTCAGCGCCGCATTGTCGAGGTTGGCGCCCATGAAGGCCTGCGCCACGAAGCGCGCGGCCGAGGGGAAGCCGGGGGTGTGGTCGTTGCCGACCAGGTCGTTGTCGATGGTCTTCGGGATATGCACGCAGCGCAGCGGGTAGCCGGCGCGCTGCGCCTCCTCGCTGACGATGCGAACGGTATCGGAGGAGTCGTTGCCGCCGATGTAGAAGAAGTAGCCGATGCCGTGCGCCTTGAGGACCTTGAAGATCTCCTGGCAGTACTTGAGGTCCGGCTTGTCGCGCGTGGAGCCGAGCGCCGAGGCGGGCGTATTGGCGACCATCTCCAGGTTGTGGCTGGTTTCCTGGGTCAGGTCGAGGAACTCCTCGTTAACGATGCCCGAGACGCCATGGTAGGCGCCATAGACGAGTTCGACGTTGCGGAACTTGCGTGCTTCCAGCACGACCCCGGCCATCGACTGGTTGATGACGGCGGTCGGTCCACCACCTTGGGCAACTAGCACTTTTCCTTGCGGCATGGCTCGATTTCTCCGTTCAGATTCTTCAGTTTCCTGTTAGACACATAAACAATATATGTGTTGACAGTGGGCGTTACCCGCTAGACTTTCGCGCGCCGGTACAGCCAGCTCCGTGGCCCAACAGAGCGCCGACGCCGGACTTTAACCTGCGACGAACTATAAGGGGAATTAACTTTTTCTTATCGATGGAATAAGTCTTAACCCGGGTGTGGATTGCGGTTTTCGTCCGATGACAAGCTCGCAGCAATTTTCCCGCGCATGCCTGTTTTTGTGGCGCAAGAACGCATGACCTTATAGAGAAGCATGGTAGAGTTATATACCTAGTTTATTAACTACAAGGGGGAAATCTATGTCAGCGGGCTTGGTATTTGCACTGGTTTGCGCCGTCTTGGCCATCGCCTATGGCTTCTGGTCCAGCCAGTGGATTTTGTCGCAGCCGACCGGCAACGACCGCATGCGCGCCATCTCGGCCGCCGTGCAGGAAGGCGCCCAGGCGTATCTCCGCCGTCAATACACGACCATCGGCCTGGTGGGCGTCGTGCTGGCGATCGTGATCGCGGTTTTCCTCAATCTCTCCACCGCCGTCGGCTTCGTCATCGGCGCCGTGCTGTCGGGCGCCGCCGGCTTCATCGGCATGAACGTCTCCGTGCGCGCCAACGTGCGTACCGCCGAGGCGGCCCGCACCGGCCTCAACGAGGCGCTGAACGTCGCCTTCAAGGGCGGCGCCATCACCGGCATGCTGGTGGTCGGCCTCGGCCTGCTCGGCGTTGCCGGCTACTTCGCCTTCCTCAAGGCGTCCGCCGGTGACCAGGGCCTCGAGCACATCCTGCATCCGTTGGTCGGCCTGGGCTTCGGCTCCTCGCTGATCTCGATCTTCGCGCGTCTCGGCGGCGGCATCTTCACCAAGGGCGCCGACGTCGGTGCCGACCTGGTGGGCAAGGTCGAAGCCGGCATCCCCGAGGATGACCCGCGCAACCCGGCGGTGATCGCCGACAACGTCGGCGACAACGTCGGCGACTGCGCCGGCATGGCGGCCGACCTGTTCGAGACCTACGCGGTGACGATGGTCGCGACCATGCTGCTCGGTTCGCTGGTGATCAAGCAGTTCGCCGAGCAGGCGGTCATCTATCCGCTGGTGCTGGGCGGTTTCTCTATCATCGCCTCGATCATCGGCGTCTTCTTCGTCAAGGCCTCCCCGGGCGGCAAGATCATGAATGCGCTGTACAAGGGCCTGATCGCCGCCGGCGTGCTGGCGCTGATCGCCTTCTACCCGATCACCATCAACTTCATCGACGATCACGCGCTCGACCAGGTGATGGGCATCTCGGGCGGCGCCCACATGCGTCTCTACGGCGCGGCCGTCGTCGGCCTCGTGCTGACGGGCCTGATGGTGATGATCACCGAGTACTACACGGCGACGGAATTCAAGCCGGTGCGGCACATCGCCGAAGCTTCGACGACCGGCCACGGCACCAACATCATCGCCGGCCTCGGCGTTTCGATGAAGGCGACCGCGCTGCCGGTGCTGTCCGTCTGCGCGGCGATCTGGGCGGCGTACTCGCTCGGCGGCCTCTACGGCATCGCCATCGCGGCCACCTCGATGCTCTCCATGGCGGGCATCATCGTCGCGCTCGACGCCTACGGTCCGATCACCGACAACGCCGGCGGCATCGCCGAAATGGCCGAACTGCCCGATTCCGTGCGCAACATCACGGACCCGCTCGACGCGGTCGGCAACACGACCAAGGCGGTGACGAAGGGCTACGCGATCGGTTCCGCCGGCCTTGCCGCGCTGGTGCTGTTCGCCGACTTCACGCACGGCCTCGAGGCCGCTAGGGAAGGTACCAAGTTCTTCTTCGACCTGTCCGACCCGGCCGTCATCATCGGCCTGTTCGTCGGCGGCATGGTGCCCTACCTGTTCGGCGCCATGGGCATGGAAGCGGTCGGCCGCGCCGCCGGTTCCGTGGTGGTCGAAGTGCGCCGCCAGTTCCGCGAGATCAAGGGCATCATGGAAGGCACGGGCAAGCCGGAATACGGCACCTGCGTCGACATGCTGACCAAGGCGGCCATCAAGGAAATGATGGTGCCCTCGCTGCTGCCCGTCCTCGTCCCGATCCTCACCGCGGTCGTCGTCAACCTGCTGCTCGGCCCCGGCGCCGGCGTCAAGGCGCTCGGCGGCGTGCTGATGGGCACCATCGTCACCGGCCTGTTCGTCGCCATCTCGATGAC
>DASVZD010000060.1:0-21790 GCA_036391815.1 Rhodocyclaceae bacterium | reverse complement strand
GCGAGCATCGCCGCGACATGGACACGCACGCGGCGGCGGCCTTCGGCATCGCGCGCACCTTCCAGAACATCGCCCTGTTCAAGGGCATGTCGGTGCTCGACAATCTGATGACCGGCCGCAACCTGATGATGAAATGCAGCTTCATCGAGCACGCCTTCTGGTGGGGGCGCGCGCGCAGCGAGGAGCTGGCGCATCGCGCCAAGGTGGAGGAGGTGATCGACTTCCTGGAGATCGAGCACATTCGCAAGACCCCGGTCGGTCGCCTGCCCTACGGCCTGCAGAAGCGCGTCGAGCTGGGCCGCGCGCTGGCGGCCGAGCCGAAGATGCTGCTGCTCGACGAGCCGATGGCCGGCATGAACGTCGAGGAGAAGCAGGACATGTGCCGCTTCATCCTCGACGTCAACGACCAGTTCGGCACCACCATCGTGCTGATCGAGCACGACATGGGGGTGGTGATGGACATCTCCGACCGCGTGGTGGTGCTCGACTACGGCAGGAAGATCGGCGACGGCGTGCCGGACGAGGTCAAGAACAATCCCGAAGTCATCGACGCCTACCTGGGCACCCAGCACTGAGGAACGCGGACCATGTCATTCTTCTTCGAAGTCCTGATCGGCGGCCTGCTCTCTGGCGTGATGTACTCGCTGGTGGCGCTCGGCTTCGTGCTGATCTTCAAGGCGTCGGGCGTGCTCAACTTCGCGCAGGGCGCCATGGTCTACTTCGCGGCGCTGGCGGTGGTCGGCTTCATGGGCTACGGCGCCCCGCTGTGGCTGGCGCTGATCCTCTCCTTCGCCACCATGACGCTGTTCGGCATCGCGACCGAGAAGTTCGTGCTGCGCAAGATGGTCAACCAGCCGCCGATCGCGCTGTTCATGGCGACGATCGGCCTGTCGTTCTTCGTCGAAGGCCTGGCGCCGATGCTGTTCGGCAACGACGTGCGCCCGCTCGACATCGGCCTGGTGGACGAGCCGATCGACTACATCCTCACCAACTTCAACATCGTGGTCAGCAAGTTCGACCTGGTGGCCGCGGGGCTGGCCGCGCTGCTGGTCGGGGGACTGGCCGCCTTCTTCCAATACACGCGCATCGGACGTGCGCTGCGCGCCGTGGCGGACGACCACCAGGCGGCCCTGTCGATCGGCATCCCGCTCCAGCACATCTGGGCGCTGGTATGGACCGTGGCCGGCTTCGTCGCGCTGATCGCCGGCATGCTGTGGGGGGCGCGCAACGGCGTGCAGTTCGCGCTGACCTTCACTGCCTTGAAGGCGCTGCCGGTGCTGATCCTCGGCGGCTTCACCTCGGTGCCCGGTGCCATCGTCGGCGGACTGATCATCGGCGCTTCCGAGAAGCTCGCGGAGATCTACATTCCGCCGGTGATGCAGGAGATGTTTTCGGGAAACTTCGGCGGCATCGAGGGGTGGTTTCCCTACGTGATGGCGCTGCTGTTCCTGCTGGTGCGGCCGGAGGGTTTGTTTGGGGAGAAGCACATTGATCGCGTCTGAAGTTGCTTCGGCGCTCGCTCGCGCCGCCGGGGTGGCCTGCTTCGCTGCGTGTCCCCCGGCGGACAAAAGCGATAAGGCGTCCGCTTCCTCCTTTACCTACGCGAAGCGGTGGCGACTGCCGGCCGCCCTCGGCGGTCAAGAGCACGGATAACTGAAATGTTCTACAGAGAAACCGGACAATTCAAGACCACCTACGCCGCCGACCAGCAGATCTTCCCGATCCGCCAGGACCGCATCGGCGTCGCGTTGCTGCTGTTCGCGGCCTTCATCGCCGTTCCGGCCTTCGCCTCCGAGTACTGGTTCACCGCCATCCTCACGCCCTTCCTGATCTTCGCGCTGGCGGCCCTGGGGCTCAACCTCCTGACCGGCTACGCCGGGCAACTCTCGCTCGGTTCGGCGGCCTTCATGGCCGTTGGCGCTTACGCCGCCTACAACTTCCAGGTGCGCGTCGAGGGCATGCCGGTGCTGGTTTCGTTCATCCTGGCGGGCCTGACGTCGGCCGCCGTCGGCATCCTGTTCGGCCTGCCCAGCCTGCGCATCAAGGGCTTCTACCTGGCTGTCGCGACGCTGGCGGCGCAGTTCTTCATCATCTGGTGCCTCACCAAGTTCCCTTATCTCTCGAACGACTCGTCATCGGGCGTCATCTCGCTGCCGGGCATCAAAATCCTCGGCTACGAGTTCAGTTCGGCACGCAGCCAGTACCTGCTCGTGCTGACGATAGTGTCGCTGCTGGCGCTGGCGGCGAAGAATCTGGTGCGCTCGACGACCGGGCGCGCCTGGATGGCTGTGCGCGACATGGACGTGGCCGCCGAAGTCATCGGCATCCGGCTGATGCATACCAAGTTGCTGGCCTTCGCCGTCAGCTCCTTCTATTGCGGGGTGGCCGGTGCGCTCTACGCGTTCTGCTATCTCGGTTCGGTCGAGCCCGACGGCTTCTCGCTCGACCTGTCGTTCAAGATCCTGTTCATGATCATCGTCGGCGGCGTCGGCAGCATCCTGGGCAGCTTCCTCGGTGCGGCCTTCATCCTGCTGCTGCCGATCTTCCTCGACGTCAGCCTGCCGGCGACCGCAGAGCTGCTGCACCTGCCGTTCGACAACGCCACGGTGTCGCACATCCAGTTGATGGTGTTCGGCGCCCTCATCATGTTCTTCCTGGTCGTGGAACCTCACGGCCTTGCACGCTTGTGGCAGATAGCAAAGGAGAAGCTGCGCCTGTGGCCGTTCCCGCACTGACGCAGTCCCGGTTCATACCGACAACCAAGAGGAGACGTTCATGTTCAAGAAGACCAAGCAGTTCGCCTTTGCCGCGGCGCTGTCCGCGGCCTGCCTTGCCTCGGCTTTCTCCGCGCCCGCCCAGGCCGCGGACGACCAGTACTTCATGCTGCCCGACTACCGCGTCGGCCCCTACGGCGCCAACGGCCAGGCTTTCTACGGCGGCTTCATCGACTACCTGACCTACGTGAACATGAAGGGCGGCATCGACGGCGTGCAGATCGCCTGGGACGAGTGCGAGACCGAGTACAACAACGCCAAGGGCGTCGAGTGCTACGAGCGGCTGAAGGAGAAGGCCAAGAAGTTCCCCGGCCCGATCCACACCATGTCGACCGGCATCTCCTACGCGCTGGTCGACAAGACGGCGGCCGACCACCTGCCGCTGGCGATGATGGGCTACGGCCTGACCAGCGCGGTCGACGGTTCGGTCTTCCCCTGGGCCTTCCCGCTGGTGACGACCTACCAGATGCAGGCGTCCGCCATCATCAAGTTCCTCAAGGACAAGAACGCCGGCAGCCTGGCCGGCAAGAAGATCGTCTTCCTCTACCACGACTCCGCCTACGGCAAGGAGCCGATCGTCGCGCTCGAGGCCGAGTCGCGCCTCAACAAATTCAACCTGATCGAGATCCCGGTGGCGCACCCGGGCAACGAGCAGGGCGCCCAGTGGCAGCGCATCCGCCAGGAGAACCCCGACTACGTGATCATGTGGGGCTGGGGCGTGATGAACATGACGGCGATCAAGACGGCGCAGAAGATGGGCTTCCCGCGCGACAAGATGATCGGCTCCTGGTGGGCCGGTTCCGAGGAGGACGTGATTCCGGCGGGCGAGGCCGCCAAGGGCTATATGTCGGCCACCTGGAACGTCTCGGGCAAGGGCGTGCCGCTGATCGCGGACATCGAGAAGACCGTCTACGGCGCCGGCAAGGGCAACCTGTCCGACAAGAACAAGATCGGCACCATCCTCTATAACCGCGGCGTTTCCGCGGCGGTGGCCTCCGTCGAGGCCATCCGCACGGCGCAGGCGAAGTATGGCAAGGGCAAGCCGATGAACGGCGAGCAGGTGCGCTGGGGCCTCGAGAACCTCAACATCACCGACGCGCGCCTCAAGCAGCTCGGCGCCACGGGGCTGCTGCCGGAGGTGAAGACCTCCTGCGACAACCACGAAGGCTCCGGCAAGGTGAAGATCCAGCAGTGGGACGGCACCAAGTGGGTGGTGCTGTCCGACTGGATCGAGGGCAACAAGAGCCTGATCCACCCGCTGTTCCAGGCGGAGGCGAAGAAGTACGCCAAGGAGAAGGGCATCACGCCGCGCAACTGCGCCGCCGAAGCCAGGAAGTAATCCGCACGACCGGGCGGGGGCCGCGCCCCCGCCCCTCAACGGAAGCCGCCATGTCCTCCTATCTGTCGGTCAACAACATCGAAGTCATCTACGACCACGTCATTCTGGTGCTCAAGGGCGTTTCGCTCGAGGTGCCGGAGGGCCGGATCGTCGCGCTGCTCGGCGCCAACGGCGCGGGCAAGACGACCACCCTCAAGGCCGTTTCCAACCTGCTGCGCGCCGAGCGCGGCGAGGTGACCAAGGGCAGCATCGAGTTCCGCGGCCGGCGCGTCGACCAGATGACGCCGAACGAGATGGTCAAGGGCGGCGTCATCCAGGTCATGGAGGGACGTCACTGCTTCGCCCACCTGACCATCGAGGAGAACCTGCTGACGGGCGCCTACACGCAGTCCGTCTCGCGCGGCGAACTCAGGCAGAAGCTCGAGAAGGTTTACGCCTACTTCCCGCGGCTCAAGCAGCGGCGCGGCTCGCAGGCCGGCTACACCTCGGGCGGCGAGCAGCAGATGTGCGCCATCGGCCGGGCCTTGATGGCCGGCCCGCAGATGATCCTGCTCGACGAGCCGTCGATGGGCCTGGCGCCGCAGATCGTCGAGGAGATCTTCGAAATCGTGCGCGACCTCAACACGCGCGAGAAGGTGAGCTTCCTGCTCGCCGAGCAGAACACCATGGTGGCGCTGCGCTACGCCGACTTCGGCTACATCCTCGAGAACGGCCGCGTCGTCATGGAAGGCGACGCCAGCGACCTGCGCAGCAACGAGGACGTCAAGGAGTTCTATCTGGGCCTGTCGGGTCATGGGCGCAAGAGCTTTCGCGAGGTCAAGCATTACCGGCGGCGCAAGAGATGGTTGGCTTAAGGTCGTCGGCTCGGGCGCGTGCGTGGGCCGCCGGGGTGCCCTGTTGCGCTCCATGTCCCCCGGCGGCGATGAGGCTGCCGCCTCCTCCTTTACTTACGCGCAGCAGGGCACCCCACCGGCCCGACGGAGCACCGAGCGGTCTTGGAGTTCAAGGCACGCACCGAGGATTCCGGCCACGGATGGCGGGTGTCCGATTCCCGGAAGTAAAGGAGGAGGCGGACGCCTTATCGCCATTGTCCGCCGGGGGACATGGAGGGAATCGGACGCCCGTCGTCCGTGGCTTGCGCGGAAGCTAAGCGTAAGAGGATAAATCGACATGCATTACGACACCCTCGAAACCCGCTCGCCCGAACAGCGCGAACGCGACCTGATGGCACGGCTGCCGCAGCAGATAGAGCACGCGAAGACGAATTGCGCCTACTTCGGAGAGTCGCTGGCGGGCGTTGACGCCGCGGCGGTGGATTCGCGCGCCGCGCTGGCGAAGCTGCCGGTGGTGCGCAAGCACGAACTGATCGAACTGCAGAAGACGCGCAAACCGTTCGGGGGCCTGGTCGCCACGCCCTACGGCAGGCTCGGCCGCGTGTTCTCGTCGCCCGGACCGATCTACGAGCCGGAAGGCCGCAGTCCCGACTGGTGGCGCACGGCGCGAGCCCTGTATGCGGCGGGATTCCGCGCCGGCGACCTGGTGCACAACAGCTTTTCGTACCACATGACGCCCGGCGCCTGGATACTCGAGGCGGGTGCGCTGGCGCTCGGCTGCACGGTGTTCCCGGGCGGCGTCGGACAGACCGAGCAGCAGGTGCAGGCGATGGCCGACCTGCAGCCGCAGGGCTACGTCGGCACGCCGTCCTTCCTGCGCATCCTGATGGACAAGGCCGACGAGATGGCCATCCGCATCCCTTCGCTGGCCAAGGCGCTGGTCTCCGGCGAAGCGTTCCTGCCGCCGGTGCGCGAGGCGCTGCGGGCCCGCGGCATCGAGGGCTTCCAGGCTTATGCGACGGCGGACCTCGGCGTCATCGCCTACGAGACGCCGGCGCGCGAGGGCCTGGTCGTCGACGAAGGCGTGATCGTCGAGATCGTGCGTCCCGGCACCGGCGATCCGGTCGCCGCCGGCGAGGTCGGCGAAGTCGTCGTCACCAGCTTCAATGCCGATTACCCGCTGATCCGCTTCGGCACCGGCGACCTCTCCGCGGTGCTGCCCGGCGCTTCGCCCTGCGGCCGCACAAACATGCGCATCAGGGGCTGGATGGGGCGCGCGGACCAGACCACCAAGGTCAAGGGCATGTTCGTGCATCCCGAGCAGGTGGCCGAGATCCTCAAGCGCCATCCCGAGGTGAAGAAGGCGCGCATGGTCGTGACCAACCCCGACGCGGTGGATGCGATGACCCTGCAGTGCGAAACCGACAGCGCGGCGGACGGGCTGGAACGGGCGGTGGCCGACAGCCTCCGGGATGTCACCAAGCTGCGCGGCGGCGTTGCGCTGGTTGCGGTCGGCAGCCTGCCGAACGACGGCAAGGTGATCGAGGACGCGCGGAAGTACGAGTGACCGGTATTCGGTTACGGCGCGGCGCCGTCGGGGCAATCTGATCCGCTTGACCACAAGATCCAAGGCACGGGGCCGGGAGCAGCCTGGGGCGAATCGAGGCCGACGCTTGCGGCGCGAGCCCGCGCGATGCGGTCGGGCGTCGGGGGATGCGAGGCCAGGAAGCCGGCTGCTCCGGCCTTTCCTTCATGGTCCTTCTCCAGCCTCGCCATGATCTCCGCGAAGTTGGCGGGCGACACGCCGCGACTCCTGAGCAGTTCGAAGGCGTAGGTATCGGCCTCGGTCTCGAACTCGCGCGAATAGTTGGCCTGTGCCAGGGCGACGGGGAGGCCGGCGACCACCGAGGTCAACGAAGATGCGTCGCCGGTGACCGCGGCGATTGCGGCTCCCACGGCAGAATCCTGAAGGGCATGGCGCAGCGCGTGGCGCAGCTCGACGTGCCCCGTCTCATGAGCGAGCACGGCCAAGGCCTCGTCGGGGGATGCGGTCAGCTTCATCATGCCGTCCGTGATGACGATGATGCCTCCCGGCAGAGCGAGGGCGTTGGCGCCCAGGGTCGGTGCGTCGCGGAAGACCAGGCGGTACTCCTGCTCGAGCGGCAGGCCCCGGACCAGTCGGCGAAAATCGGAGCGCAGCTCGTACTGAGAGCCGCAGCCGACCGTCGACGGCTTGAAGAAGCCGTGGCCATCGAGCCACCGCAGGGAAGTCTCTCCCACTTCGCGTTCGGCAGAGACGGGAACTCGCGCTGCGGCGTATTCGGCCAGGCGCGGCAGGCCCTGGAAATAGGCAAGGGCGGCCAGGACGGCGATCACCGCGATGCCGACAAGCGCCATGCCCCGCCGCGCTTCGAGCCATGCGACGATTCCTTCGGTCTTCCCTTCCTGTGGAAGCTCATCGAGCAGATCCGCATCCTTGCACTGCAGCTGCCCGCCGCCCGGAAAGGAGATGAAGCGGTCGGCGCAGCCGATCCGCGGGGAAATCCGAAGCCCCTTGAGCGGATGCCGGGCCAGCCCGTTCGTCGCGCAGAGGCTTGCCTCGGGTCCCGACCAGATCAGCGTCGCCTCTGCGCCAAGCGGATGCCGGCCGTCAAAATAGATTCCGGTGATCTGGTTCATAGGGAGAGGTCGAGATCGAAGACTTCGCTGACTTCGGCGCCGGCTGCCTGCACCGAACTGGTATCGCTGCCGGAAAACGCCGTCAGTTCGCCATCGAGCACAACCTGCATGTGGTCGGCCCGGTACTTGAGCGTGCGCACGACCGCCCAGGGCGTCAACAGGGCGAGCGACGCGACGATGGCGATTGCGTTGCTCAGGTAAAGCCATGCCAGGCCGCGGCCGCGGAGGGTCGAGACAAAGCGCAAGGGCCCCAGCGTCGTGTTGCTCCATACCAGATTCGTGCTGGCCGCCTTGATGTAGGCGTATCCCAGCACGTAGCCGACATAGAAGCTCGCCAGCCCCAGTGCGCCGGCCAGATAGGAGGGCATGTGCGACACGCCGACCAGGACCGCGCCGGTCCCGCCGACGACCACCCCGCCGGCCGCGATCAGCAGGCCGCCGCGGAAGTAGATGCTCCAAAGCTGGCCGCCCGTGATGTTCATGTCCGCGCTGACGCCGCCGAACGCGGTGCTGCTCATCAGGAATTTCTTGAAGCGCGCCAGCCACCAGGGAAACAGGATCCCGAATACGGCGAAGGCGATGCCGAAGACGATTGCGGCCGTGCCGCCTGCGACGACCTCGCTGGTCTGGAACGCAATTCCGGTCGCGATGATGGGGATGAGTCCCAGCCAGTAGGTCGCGCGCAGCGTGCCGCGATAGTCGCCGGTGAAGCTGAAAGTCATGTTGCGGTAGGCGCTGTAGCGAGCCGTGAAGGCGGCAGACCGGGCGATCGCCCAGGGGGCGATCACGAGACCCGCGGCGATGACCACGGGCAGCAGCGAGGTGAAGAAGTGGCTCGCGGCGTAGTAGATGGCAAACAGGACAACGGCGACGAGGCGTCCCTTGAGGATCGGCAGCGGCTGGCCCAGATACTGGAAGGGAGTGCCGTCGAGCACCGTGTGCGAATAGAAGTAGCGCTTCTTGCGGACCTTCGCCCATGCCGAAAAGATGCCCAGGGTGGCCAGCGTCAGGCACAGGTTGACGACCCAGATCCGGAAATACTCGCTCGCCGTGCCGTCGAAGCGAAGCTTCAGTTCGGTCGGCTGGCCCGGGCGAGGCGCCTCGGGCTTCAGGTTCTCGCCTTGTTCGGGCGGCGCGGGATCGGTGGAGGACATGGTGTCTTTCTGCAGCGGGCTACCTGGATGGCATCCGGCGCATCATGCAGATGGCCGCCGCAGAAGTAAATATGACGGATGGGATAGGAGCTCCGCCGTCGCGCGGAACTGTAGAATCCACCGCCAGCCATGAACGCCGCGCTTTCCCTGCTTCCCGATTTCGCTCTGATCCTGCTGGGCCTGGCCTTGCGCCGCACGATGCACCTGGGCGACCATTTCTGGAGCGGCATCGAGAAGCTCGTCTATTTCGTGCTGTTCCCCGCGCTGCTGTTCAATGCGCTGGTCCGCACCCCGATCGACTGGCATGCGGCTCCGCCGCTGGTGGCGACAGGCGCCATCGCGATGGCCGGGGCCTTCCTGGCGGGCAGCGCGGCGCGCTGGCTGTCGGCGCTGACGCCGCTTTCCTTCGCCTCGCAGATCCAGTGCGCGTTCCGCTTCAACTCGTACATCGGGCTTGCCGTGGCCGGCAACCTGCATGGCGCTGCCGGCATCGCCGCGATGGGCCTGCTGACCGGGGCGATGGTGCCGCTCGCCAACGTCGCGGCTGTCTCGATGCTGGCCCGCCACGGCAGCGCCGGCGTGCTGCGCGAACTCGCGCGCAACCCGCTGATCCTCAGCACGCTGGCCGGCTTGCTGTGGAACGTGGCCGGCCTTTCCATGCCGGAACCTGCGCTGAAGTTCCTCGGCCGCCTGGCGGAAGCCTCCATTGCGCTCGGCCTGCTCTCGGTCGGGGCGGCGTTGCGGATGCGCGGGGCGTTCGGCGATGGCGGCCGCCTGGCGGCCGTCTGGCTGGTGGCGGTGAAGCTGGTCGCGATGCCGGCGATCGCGCTGGCGGCGGCGCGTGCGTTCGGAATGAGCGGCCTGTACTTCGACATCGCGGTCGCATTCGCCGCCCTGCCCACCGCGAGTTCGGCCTACATCCTGACCCGGCGCATGGGCGGCGACGGCGGGCGCGTGGCGTGGCTGATTTCGGCGTCGACGCTTGCGGCGATGGCGACCTTGCCGGTGTGGCTGGGAAGCCTCTGACTACTGCGCTTTCTTCTTCGGCCTGGCGGCGCGGGCGGGCCGCTCAGCCGGCTTCGCCTCGGGCGCCGGCGCCGCGGTTTCCGGCGACGGTGCAGAACCGTCGCCCTGAGACATGAACGGCCACTGCCAGAGCGCGGGATTCATGAAGGGATTGGAGCCGGTCTCGGCGTTGCCGGCCGACTCGCTCATCGCGCGCATCGCGGCCAGCGTGGCGCGCTGCATCTCGAGGCCCTGCACCGTCATCTGCAGCAAGCCAAGGTTCGTCTTGAGCCAGCCCTCGACCGTCTTCAGTTCGGCGATGCGCTTGTCCAACTCGTCGGTGTCGAGCGTCGGGGTCACCATGCCGGGCAGGGTGAAACCCATGTTGCCCCACATGTTTTTGATAAAATCCAGCGGGTCTTGGGCGTCTGACATGCGAAGGCTCCTTGTCGCGGGATTCTAAGGCAAGGGAGCCACGCCCGGCGAGATTCGCGCTAGACTGCAATTGTCATACTGCCGTCAAGGGGAGAGAGCGCTGTGCTGAAGGTATTGATCATTGAAGACCATGCCCTGGTGCGCGAAGGCCTGCTGCTGGCATTGCGCGGACTGGAGCCGGGGACGCAGACGCTCGGTGCGCCGGATGCCGACCAGGGTCTGGCGATGCTCGAAGCCCACGACGACATCGACCTCGTCATGCTCGACCTGATGCTTCCGGGCACCAGCGGCATGGCGGTGCTCGGCGCCATCCGCAAGCGCTACCCGACGATTCCGGTGGTCATCCTCTCCGCACTCGACGATGCCGAGACCGCTTCGCGCGCAATGCGCCACGGCGCCTCGGGCTTCGTGCCGAAGTCGAGTTCCACCGAAGTGCTGCTCGGCGCCTTGCGCCAGGTGCTCGACGGCGAGGTCTACCTGCCGACGGCGATGCGCGAAGCGATGGAGCGCGGCGACGGCCAGCGCAGCAAGCCGCTCGCCGAGCGCTACCACCTGACGGCGGCGCAGATGCGCGTGCTGGAACTGCTCACCCAGGGCAAGACCAACCGCCAGATCGCCGAGATGCTCGGCGTCACCGAAGGCACCGTGAAGATCCACGTGTCGGCCATCTTCAAGGCGCTCAACGTCACCAACCGCTCGCAGGCCCTGCTGGTCGCCAGCCGCCAGCGCGTCAGGGTGTAGCGCCCGCCCGCGCCCGTTCCGCCGCCTCCTCCACCAGGTGGCGTAGCAGCGCACGCAGGCGTCCGGGCTTGATCGGCTTCGACAAGCGGCCGTCGAGGAAGAATCCGGCGGGCAGATTCCGCTCGAACGGATCGCCGACCAGCACCACCTGCGGCCGCGGGCGCGGCCGTCCGACGACCGCCCTTGCCAGGCTGGCAATCAGGCTTTCGTCGCACACCACGATGTCGGGCATGGCGGCCATGTGGCTGCGCAGCTTTCCTTCGTCGGTGGCGCGAAGCACGCGGTTGCCCCAGCTCTCCACCAGGTTGCCGAGGCTCTCGACTTCCGATTCCATGTTGCCGGCGACCAGTATGCGCACCGGACCGGCCGAAGGTTCCGGCTTCGGCGCCTCCGTCATCGCAGCCGCCTCGGCGCGCGCCAGCGAGATGCCGAACACGGTGCCGCGGCCCGGCACGCTGCGCACGCTGAGCCGGTGTCCGAGCAGCCGGGCGATGCGCTCGACGATCGCGAGCCCGAGCCCCAGGCCCTTGCCTGCGTCGCGCTCGCGATTCGCGACCTGGTAGAACTCCTGGAACACCAGCGGCAGCTGGTGTTCGTCGATGCCGATCCCGGTGTCCCAGACTTCCACGCGCAGGCCGCCGCCTTCGCGGCGAACGCCGACCACGATGCCGCCCCGGCTGGTGTAGCGCACCGCGTTGGCGACCAGGTTGCCGAGCAGGCGGCGCAGCAGCTGCGGGTCGCTGTCCGTCCAGGCTGCCGTGCCAACGCAGGTGATCCGCAGGTTCTTGGCCTGGGCGCTGCGCCGATGGGCATCCACCACGCTTTCCAGCAGCGGCCCGAGCGCATGCGGTCTGCGCTCCGGCCGGATATCGGCGGTATCCAGGCGCGAAACCTCCAGCAGGGAATCCAGCAGCTCGCCCATGGCGCTGCTGGCCACGGCGATCTGTCCCGCCAGGCGCTTCTGGTCCGTCGTCGCCGCGATGGTCTCGAATTCCGCGGCGAACAGGCTCAGCGCATGCAGCGGCTGGCGCAAGTCGTGGCTGGCGGCCACCAGGAAGCGCGACTTGGCGACGTTGGCCTGTTCCGCCTCTTCCTTGCGCAGCAGCAGCTGGTGGTGCGTCTCGGCGAGCTGCGCCTCGGCCTGCTTGCGCTCGGTGATGTCGACGAGGATGACCAGCGTCTGCGGATTGTCGCGCGAAGCGATGGACGTCTGGGTTAGCTGCAGGTTGCGCGTGCCACCGTCCTTCTGCAGCAGCACGAAATCGTAGCGGTCGTCGTTGTCCTCGCCGGCCAGTCCCTTGAAGTGGTTGCGCATGATGCGCTCGCGGTCGTCCGGATGCGCGAGGTGGATGAAATGCGACAGCGATTGCAGCTCCGCCATGCTGTAGCCCGACATGCGCTCCACGGCGGCATTGGCGAACACGATCCGCCCATATTCGATGAGGGCGAGCCCGACGCCCGCCTGCGCTTGCGCGTCCAGCATCGCCTGGGCGAACTCGAGTTGGCGGACCAGTTCCTCCTGGTGCGCGGCGCGGTCGCGGTCGGCCTGCCGCCGGACGGTTGCGAGCGTTTCGGCGAGCGAGTTGACGGCGAGTTCGAGCTCCGCCAGCGCGCCCTTGCCGGGCAACGGGCCGCCCTCGTAGTCGCCGCCGCGGATGTGCTCCAGCGCGGCCTCGATGCGGCGTGCCTTGACGGCGGCCAGGCGCGACAGCATCCACGCCATCGCGGCGGCAAGCGCCGCAGCCGCCATCGCGGCGAGCAGCGCGACCGCCAGGATTTCGTGGCGCCGCTGCGCCATCGCTTCCGGGGCGAGGCCTGCAGGGAGGTCGCCGTAGCGCAAGGCGAGGAAATAGCCGCCGAGCGCCACGACGACGACCAGCGCCGGCGCCAGGGCGATGGACAGCAGTTTGTTTTCGATGCTGCGCGGGATCATGAGGGCGTCATTCTCCCGCGGCGCGATGGCGCGAGCAAGCGCCGCCGCGCCGATCGCGGGCTATTCAGGCAGCCATGGCGCCGGCGTGCGCGACGGCAGGCCGGGAGGCCGCGGCGGCCGCTTCCTGGGTTGCGAAATCGCCGGGCACGGCGATTTGCAGCAGGTCGAGCACCTGGCGGGCGACGCCCCGGCAGGCGTTGCCGAGGGGGCTTGGCAGGCCTGCGGGGAGGTTCTTCTGCAGCAGCAGCTTGGTCGCCGAAAGCGTGGCGACGGGTTCCAGGATGCGGTCCCGATAGGGCGCCAGCAGTTCGACAACCGTCTTGTCGGCCGCCTCGCGCTGCCAGATGTTGGTCGGCCACTGGCTCGGGATCGCGTAGGCATGGGGGAACATCTCGAGGTCGCGCACGACGGTGCGGATGTCCTCGTGGGAATCGCGGAAGGGCAGCAGCACGAGGTCGGCGACGCCGTAGAGCTGGCGGTCCATCTCGGTGCGGTTGCCGCCGCCGTCGATGACGCCCATCCAGGCCTTCAGCGAGCGGATCTTGTCGACCACTTTGCCGAGCGCCTCGCGAGTGCGGGCATCGGCGACCAGGTAGCGGCGGCCGGCGGGGTCGAGCGGCTCCCGGTAGGTGTCGGTCAGCACGCAGACGGAACGCTGTCCGAGCAGTCCCATGCCTTGGCACAGCATGTGCGAAAGGGTGGTCTTGCCGGTGCCGCCCTTGTTGCCGATGACACAAACGATGTCCGCCATAGTGACTCCTTGCTGCTTTGCAGGCGGAATTATTGGCCATGGCGCCGGCCCGGGATGGCTTGAATTACGCGGGATTCGCGCTGCTATTTGCCTAGCCGATAGACATACAGCCGGGTCTGGCGCCGGTCGTTGACGGATTCCGTGGCATGCGGCTCGACGTCGGGGAGCGGGAAACTGTTGCTGATCAGCAGTGCGCCGGGATGCATCTCGTCGAGCGCCTTCTGCCAAAGGCCGCCCATCGGCGCCGGCGACAGGAAGGCGTAGGCGACGTCGAACAGGCCGAGGTGCAGCGACCAGAAGTCGCCGTAGCGGATGTAGACGTTGTGCAGCCGGGCCGTCCTCAGGCGCGCCCAAAGCCAGGGCAGCGGGGCGTGTTCGATGCCGACGAACTCGCAGTCGGGCCGTGCGCGGGCGAGTTGCCGCAGCAGTCCGCCGTCGCCGCAGCCGAGGTCGACCACATGGCAGGGCCGCGCCGGCAGCAGCCGCGCCACGGCCGCCGCCGCCGTCGCATTGGTCAGGTAGAGCGGCACGCGGCTCTTGTCGGTGCGCCAGAACAGCAGCAGGGAAACCACGAACGCTCCCAGGTACCAACCCGGCGGGATGCTCAGCGTGCCGGCGCCGACTGCCAGCGGGGCGAAGCAGAAATGGATGGCGATCCACCAGGACGGCGATTCGAGCTTGTAGGCGGCCAGGGCGGCACAGGCGCCCTGGACGGCGGCGGCCGCCAGCGGCGTTTCCCAAAGCTTCGGCCACACCAGGTAGATGAGCGCCGCCGCCATCAAGGTCCCGAGCACCTGGGCAAGGACGGCGTCGCGCACCGGCGAAGCGGCGAGTTCGGCCTTTCTCACGGCTTGTTGAAGTTCTCGACGCAGCGGCTGAGGTCGGCCGCGGCGTTGCTGCCGCTGGCGACGCAGTTGCCCGTCTTCTGCGGCGCCGCGCGCTGCCCGCCCCTCACCTGGCGGGAGCCGGCGCTCACCACGGCCTCGCGCCGCGCCGGGGGCGGCGTCAGCGCAGCCACCTGTTGCCGAAGCTGCGAAACCTGTGCTTCGTAATCCCCGATCTTCGCCTCGTATTCACGGATGGTCTTGCGGTCTTCGGCGAGTTGCATCTGCTCCTTGGCCTGGATCGAGAGGTTGCGCGCGTCGGCTTTCTCGAGGTTCGAGACCTGGTCGCGCAGGTCGTCGATGATGAGATCGTCCGACTCGAGCGCCTTGCTCAGCAGTGAGTACGAAAACCAGGTTCCGCCGAGGGCCGCGGCGAGCAGCAGCGCGACCATGATCAGGAAGCCGCGCAGGCGGTGGCGGGTTCCGGCTTCGGCGGCAGCGGCGGCGGGCGGGGCTTCGGGTTCCGGCCTGCGGCCGCGGTGCCGGTCGTCCTCGTCGGCGGGCGGTTCGAGCCGGTTGCGCCAGCGCTGGAACAGCCCAATGGCGCCGTCGATCATGCGCAGTTCGCGCACCGTCGCCGCGTGCCCCAGCCGATGCATCAGGTCCGCCTGCTCGGGCGGCGCGCTTTCGTCTTCGTCCTGCGGGGCGTCGGTTTTCATGGTGTGCGGCCGGCCGGGTCGTGGAGCCGGCCGCAAGTTTAGCGTGTCGCCGGGAAGCCGAGGGCGGCGCGCAGCTGCGAGCGCCGTACGGCGGCCGCGGCAGCCGCCTTCGCCTTCACCGGGCCGAAGCCGCGGATCGTCTCGGGCAGCGCGGCCAGCTCGACGGCCGCGTCCAGCGTGGCCGGCGACAGCTTGGGCAGGAGCGCCGTGATGTCCGCCTCGTATTCGGACAGCAGCTGCCGCTCCATCCGTCGTTCGGGCAGGCGGGCAAACGGGTCGAGCAAGCTGCCGCGCAGCCGCCGGGCCTTCGCCAGCCAGCGGAAGGCCGACAGGGTCCAGGCGCCGAATTCGCGTTTTCTGATGCGCCCGGTGCGCGGGTCGGGCTTGGCGATCAGCGGCGGCGCCAGGTGGAAATGCAGCTCGTAATCGCCCTCGAAGCTGTCCCGGATGCGCTCCATGAAGTCGGTTTCCGCATAGAGCCGCGCCACTTCGTATTCGTCCTTGATCGCCAGCAGCTTGAAGTAGTTGCGCGCCACGGCCGCGGTCAGGCGGTCGGAGTGCAGCGCCGCCTCGGCCGCTTGCACCTTCTCGACCAGGGCGCGATAGCGGGCCGCGTAGGCGGCATCCTGGTAGGCCGAGAGATAGTCGGTGCGCCGGCCAACGGCTTCCGCGGGCGTGGCGGCGGCCGGTTCGCGAGGCGCGAAGCGCGCCATGAACAGCGGCTCGTGCGCGGCGCGGCGGCCCCAGAGGAAAGCGCTGCGGTTCATCTCCACGGCGGTGCCGTTGAGCTCGATGGCGCGGTCGAGGGCGGCGCCGGACACGGGCACCAGGCCGAGCTGCCAGGCGTAGCCGAGCAGGAAGAGGTTGGCGTAGATGGCGTCGCCCAGGAGCCGGGTAGCGAGCGAGCTGGCGTCGAGGCAATGCAGCGCGCCGTCGCCGACAGTGCCCGCCAGCGCTTCCCGCATCCGGTCGAGCGGGAACTGCCAGTCGGGGTTGCGGGTGAATTCGGCGGTCGGCGTCTCGGCGCAATTGATCACCGCGCGGCTGCGCCCCCGCTGCATTTTCACCAGCGCGTCCGGCGAGCAGCTGACGATGGCGTCGCCGCCGATCACGGCATCGGCCTCGCCGGTCGCGATGCGCACGGCGTGGATGGCGCCGGGATCGTCGCAGATGCGCACGTGCGAGAAGACGGCGCCGCCCTTCTGCGCCAGCCCCGTCATGTCGAGCACGGTGACGCCCTTGCCGTCGATGTGCGCAGCCGTGCCGATCAGGGCGCCGAGCGTGACGACCCCCGTGCCGCCCACCCCGGTGATGAGGATGCCGAACGGCCGGCCGGTGTCGGGCAGCAGCGGCTCGGGCGGCGCCGGCGGCGGCAGGCTCTCTTCGAGCGCCTTGCCGCGGCGAAGCCGGCCGCCTTCGACGGTGACGAAGGACGGGCAGAAGCCCTCGAGGCAGGAGAAGTCCTTGTTGCAGGCCGACTGGTCGATGGCGCGCTTGCGGCCGAACTCCGTCTCGACGGGAACCACCGCCAGGCAGTTGCTCGCCGTGCCGCAGTCGCCGCAGCCTTCGCAGACATGTTCATTGATGAAGATGCGCCGCGGCGGGTCGGCCATCTTGCCGCGCTTCCGGCGGCGGCGCTTCTCTGCCGCGCAGGTCTGGTCGTAGATGATGGCGGTAATGCCGGCAATCTCGCGGAATTCGCGCTGCAGCGCATCCAGGTCCTGGCGCAGGCGCATCTCCACGCCGCCCGGAAGCTCGGCGTCGGTGTAGCCGCGCGGCGTGCCGTCGGTCACGACGACGATCCTGCCGACGCCCTCGGCTTGCAGCTGGCGTGCGAGCTGCGGCACGCTCAGCGCGCCGTCGAGCGGCTGGCCGCCCGTCATGGCGACGGCATCGTTGTAGAGCAGTTTGTAGGTGACGTTCACGCCGGCGGCCACGGCGGCGCGGATCGCCAGCAGCCCCGAGTGGAAATAGGTGCCGTCGCCGAGGTTCACGAACACGTGCTTCTCGTCGGTGAATGGCGCCTGGCCCAGCCACGCGATGCCTTCGCCGCCCATGTGCGAGAAGGTGGCGGTGTTGCGGTCCATCCAGGTGACCATGAAGTGGCAGCCGATGCCCGCCAGCGCGCGCGATCCTTCCGGCACGCGCGTCGAGGTGTTGTGCGGGCAGCCGGGGCAGAAGAAGGGCTCGCGCGCGATGGGGATGACCGGCGCGGCGATGGAACGCTCCTTGGCCTGGATCAGCGCGAGGCGTTCGCGGATGCGCGGCGAAGTGAAGAAGCGGTCGATGCGCGCGGCGATCACCTTGGCGATGAGCGCGGGCGTCAGCTCCCCGCTGGCGGGAAGCAGCCAGTCGCCGTGCGGCTGGGCCCATTCGCCCTTCTCGTCGAACTTGCCGATCACGCGCGGACGCACGTCCTCGCGCCAGTTGTAGAGCTCCTCCTTCAGCTGGTATTCGATCATCTGGCGCTTTTCCTCGACCACCAGGATCTCGTCGAGCCCTTCGGCGAAGCGCCGCACGCCCTCGGCTTCCAGCGGCCAGACCATGCCGATCTTGTACAGGCGGATGCCGATTTCCGCCGCCAGGCGGTCGTCGATGCCCAGGTCGTCGAAGGCCTGGCGGACGTCGAGATAACTCTTGCCCGAGGCGATGATGCCGAGCCGCGGGCTGGGGGAGTCGATGACCACGCGGTTCAGTCCGTTGGCCCTGCAGTAGGCGAGCGCGGCGTAGAGCTTGTGGTTGAGCAGGCGCTCCTCCTGCGTCCAGCGATCGTCCGGCCAGCGGATGTTGAGGCCGCCGGGCGGCAATTCATAGTCGGCCGGGATGACGATGCGAATCCGGTCCGGCGCGATGTCGACGGCAGCGGAGGACTCGACAGTGTCGGCCAGGGCCTTGAACGCCACCCAGCAGCCCGAGTAGCGGCTCATCGCCCAGCCGTGCAGTCCGAAGTCGATGTAGTCCTGCACGCCGGCGGGGGCCAGCACCGGCAGCATCGCGGCCTTGAAGGCGTGCTCCGACTGGTGCGCGACGGTCGAGGAGCGCGCCGCGTGGTCGTCGCCGGCAACGGCGAGCACGCCGCCGAACTTCGAGGTGCCGGCGGAGTTGGCGTGCTTGAAGACGTCGCCGCAGCGGTCGACGCCGGGCCCCTTGCCGTACCACATGCCGAACACGCCGTCGTACCTGGCGCCGTTGAACAGGTTGACCTGCTGGGTGCCCCACAGGGCCGTGGCGGCCAGGTCTTCGTTGATGCCGGGCTGGAAGACGACGTGATGCGACGCCAGATGCGGCTTGGCCTTCCAGAGCGCCTGGTCGAGTCCGCCGAGCGGGGAGCCGCGATAGCCGGAGACGTAGCCCGCCGTGTTGAGGCCGGCGGCGAGGTCGCGTTCGCGCTGGAGCATGGGCAGGCGCACCAGGGCCTGGACGCCGTTGAGGAAGACTCTGCCGGATTCGACGCTGTACTTGTCGTCGAGCGTTACCTGACGCAGGGGCGCGTTCATGGTCTCTCCTCCTTCGCGGCCTCGTGGGCGCGCTTTGTCCGTGTGCCGCCGGTAAGCGGCACGACCATTGTAGCCCGGCGTTTGAAGCCCGGTTACTGCGGTGCGGAAGGGGAGATGGTCAGTCCGGCAGGATCTTGCCGGGATTGAGGATGTCGTCCGGATCCAGCGCGCGCTTGATGTCCCTCATGATGGAAAGGGCGTCTGCGCCGTGCTCCTGCGCCAGGTAGCCGCGCTTGCCGATGCCCACGCCATGCTCGCCGGTGCAGGTGCCGTCCATGCGGATGGCGCGCTCCGCCAGCCGCGCGGAGAATGCCTTGGCGCGCTCGTTCTCGCCGGCGTCATCCGGATCGGCGAGCAGCAGGAGATGGAAGTTGCCGTCGCCGACATGGCCGACGAGCGGCGCCGTCAGGCCGCTCCGCTCGATGTCGTCCACGGTTTCGGCGATGCAATCGGCGAGCCGGGAGATCGGCACGCAGACGTCGGTGGTGAGCGAGCGGGCGCCCGGCTTCAGGCCCAGGCAGGCGTAGTAGGCATCGTGGCGCGCCTGCCACAGGCGCGAGCGGTCTTCGGGGCGCGTCGCCCAGTCGAAGTCCATGCCGCCGTGGCCGGCGGCGATGTCCTGAACCGTCCGGGCCTGCTCGGAAACGGCCGAAGGCGAGCCGTGGAACTCGAAGAACAACGTCGGCGCTTCTCGCAGGCTGGTCCTGCTGTGCCGGTTGATCGCCTTGATCGCCAGGGCGTCGAGCAGCTCGATGCGCGCGATCGGCACGCCGAGCTGGATGGTCTCGATCACCCCCTGCACGGCATCCGCGATGCTCGGGAAGGCGCACACAGCGGAGGAGATCGCCTCCGGGATCGGGTGGAGCCGCAGCGTCAGTTCGGCGATGATGCCCAGCGTGCCTTCGGAGCCGACGAACAAGCGCGTCAGATCGTAGCCGGCGGAGGACTTTCGCGCGCGACTGCCGGTGTCGATGACGCGGCCGTCGGCGAGCACGACCTTCATGCCGAGGACATTTTCGCGCATGGTGCCGTAACGGACGGCGTTGGTGCCCGAGGCCCGCGTCGACGCCATGCCGCCGAGGCTGGCATCGGCGCCGGGATCGATGGGGAAGAACAGGCCGGTGTCGCGCAGCGCGGCGTTCAGCTGCTTGCGCGTGACGCCCGCCTGGACGGTGGCGTCGAGATCCTCGGCACGCACGGCGACGACCCGGTTCAATCCCGACAGGTCGAGGCAGACTCCGCCGCGCACGGCCAGCAGCTGTCCCTCGAGCGAGGTGCCCGTGCCGAAGGCGATCACCGGAACCTTGTGCGCGTGGCACAGCCGCACCGCTTCCGCGACCTCCGCGATGTCCTGGGCGAACACCACGGCATCAGGCGGCTGTGGCGTGAAGGACGACTCGTCCGTGCCGTGGTGCAGGCGAACGGCCTCGGCCGTGGAGAAGCGTTCGCCGAAGCGGGCGGCGAGCGAGGCGGCAAGCGCCGCGGGCAGGGCGTTGCGGGAGTCAGTGTCAGTGCTCAAGCTTCTTCAGCTCCTCGCGCGGGCGCATGAGGTCCGCGCGATAGGACTCCGCGTCGCCGAAGTCGGCGAAGCTCGCCCTCGATCTCCTCTTCAAGCCGGCGGATGCGCTCGACGAGTTCGCCGACCCTTTCGTTCATGCCTGGACGGCACGGATGGCGAGCCCGCCGATGGCGGCTTCGCGCTCCTTGATCGCGGCAATGTCGGGCGCGGCCAGCGCGATGCGCTGGAAGCCCTCGCGATGGCAGGTGTCGGCGTCCGGCGCTTCGGCGATGCGCAGCCTGATGCGGCCACAGGGCCCGGCGAATTCGCCGTTCTCGGCGCCGCGGAAGGAAAACAGACGCTCCCAGAACTCGGCTGCCGTGGCCACCCGCCCGGGATGGACGCCAAGTTCGAGATGGTCGATGCCGGTAAGGCCCTGGCCGCAGGGATGCGGCTCGGCGCCGCGGATCGGCAGGAAATCGACATCGTAGAGGCTGATGCGCGAGTCGGGCGTCTCGTAGCGGTCGACCAAGTAGATCAGGCTGCCGCCGATGCCGCGGATGGCGGGAATGTTCAGTTCGCCCGGCCGGGCGTTGCCCGGCAGGACGTCGGCCCCCAGGGACTTGGCGCGATTGGCGGCGGCGCGGGCGTCATGCACGCGCAGCGCGATGGCGCAGATGGAAGCGCCGTGCACGCGGGCGTAGGCCTGCGCGAAGCTGTCCGATTCGGCATTCAGGATAAAATTGATGCCGCCTTGCCGGTACAGCGTGACGTCCTTCGAGCGGTGGCGCGCCACGGGGGCGAAGCCGAGTTTGCGGAAAATGCCGTCGAGTTCCAGCGGTTCGGGGGCGGCAAATTCGATGAATTCCAAGCCGTCGGTGCCCATCGGATTGTCCTGGGCGGCAGTGGCAGCCGGGCGAGACTCCATTTTGTTCTCCGCGATGCGTGATCGCCATTGACAAGAATTCCATTGCCGAAGATAATAGCGCGTTTCGCTGGAGGGGTTCCCGAGCGGTCAAAGGGATCAGACTGTAAATCTGACGGCTCTGCCTTCGAAGGTTCGAATCCTTCCCCCTCCACCAAGTGAATTTAGCAGTACTGCGGTGCCGAAAGTCGCTGCAGGGAGTAGTGAAGATTTATGGAATCGCGGGCGGGTGTAGCTCAATGGTAGAGCTGAAGCCTTCCAAGCTTAAGACGAGGGTTCGATTCCCTTCACCCGCTCCAAGGAATTAATTTGGCCCATGTAGCTCAGTGGTAGAGCACTCCCTTGGTAAGGGAGAGGTCGGCAGTTCAATCCTGCCCATGGGCACCACGATTTTTGTTTATTGGGATGTTGGGAGCCGCAAGGCGCATTTTCTGACCAGCACATTATTGAGGTAACGATCATGGCAAAAGGCAAGTTTGAGCGGACCAAGCCGCACGTGAACGTAGGCACGATCGGTCACGTTGACCACGGCAAGACGACGTTGACGGCGGCGATCACGACGGTGCTGTCGACCAAGTTCGGCGGCGAGGCGAAGGCGTACGACCAGATCGACGCGGCGCCGGAAGAGAAGGCGCGCGGCATCACGATCAACACCGCCCACGTCGAGTACGAGACGGCCACGC
>DASVZD010000059.1:0-6611 GCA_036391815.1 Rhodocyclaceae bacterium | reverse complement strand
CCGACGTCGCGCCAGTACGGGATGGCGGAATCGTTCATGCCGACGCAGCTGTCGCCGAAGTTGTGCGCGTAGGCGCGGTAGTTCCTCACCGCGTGCGGGATGATGTTCTTGCCGAAGTCGTGGTCGGACTTGGCGTCGTCGCGGTCGCGGCAGAGCATCTCAAACAGGAAGCCGGCGTTGAAGATATAGACGCCCATGCTGGCCAGCGAGCGGTCGGTCAGCCCGGGAATCGTGGGGGGGTCCTTCGGCTTCTCGATGAAGTCGACGATGCGGTGGGTCTCGTCGACCTTCATGACGCCGAAGGCGCTGGCGTCCTTGCGCGGCACGTCGAGGCAGGCGATGGTGACGTCGGCCTGCTGCTGCACGTGCTGCGCCAGCATGCGGCCGTAATCCATCTTGTAGATGTGGTCGCCCGACAGCACCAGCACGTAGCGCGGCTTGTGGCGGCGGATGACGTCCAGATTCTGGTAGACCGCGTCGGCGGTGCCGAGATACCAGTCCTCGCCCACCTGCTGCTGCGCCGGCAACAGCTCGATGAATTCGGCGAAGCGGCCGTCGAGGAAACTCCAGCCGCGCTGCAGGTGGTGGATCAGGCTTTGCGCCTTGTATTGCGTGGCGACGCCGATGCGACGGATGCCGGAGTTGACGCAATTGGAGAGCGTGAAGTCTATGATACGGAACTTGCCCCCGAACGGAACGGCAGGCTTCGAGCGCCAATCCGTCAGTTGCATCAGGCGGCTGCCGCGTCCGCCGGCCAATACGATGGCGAACGTCGAGCGCGTCAGGTGGCTGACGAAACGGCCGTAAGAGGCTGCGGGATCGTTCAGGTGCAACTCCTGCTGCATGGGTTTGTCCTCCATTCGCTGTAGCTACAATAACTTCAAACCAGAGAAAGTGCACGCATGCAAACCGCTTCGGATCACGACCTCTATCTCTTCGGGCAGGGCACCAACTACCAATCTTATCGACTGCTCGGTGCCCATGTCGGCAACGAGGGCGTGACCTTCCGCGTGTGGGCGCCGAACGCCGACCAGGTGGCGGTCGTCGGCGATTTCAATTCCTGGGACGGGCGCGCCAACCGCATGCGCTGCCTGGGCAATTCCGGCATCTGGGAAACCACCGTCGCCGGCCTCGCGCCCGGTGCGCTGTACAAGTTCGAGATCCGCAACCGCGACAGCGGTGCGCTGTTGATCAAGTCGGATCCCTATGCGCGCGCCGCGGAGATGCGCCCGGCGACCGCCTCGGTGGTGCCCGCGCGCTCCACCTTCGCCTGGAGCGACGCCGAATGGCTGGCACGGCGCGCGACGCGCGACTGGCTGCATGCGCCGATGAACGTTTACGAAGTCCATGCCGGTACCTGGATGCGCCATCCCGATCGCGGCTTCTACAACTACCGCGATCTCGCCGATCGGCTGGTGCCCTACGTCGTCGACATGGGCTACACGCACATCGAGTTCATGCCATTGATGGAGCACCCGCTCGACGAGTCGTGGGGCTACCAATGCACCGGCTACTTCGCGCCGACCAGCCGCCATGGCAGCGCCGACGACCTGCGCTACCTGATCGACCGCTGCCATGCCGCGGGCATCGGCGTGATCCTCGACTGGGTGCCGGGCCATTTCCCGCAGGACTCCTGGGCGCTGGCGAACTTCGACGGCACGGCGCTGTTCGAGCATGCTGACCCGCGCCTCGGCTACCACCCCGACTGGGGCACCTACGTGTTCAACTTCGGCCGCAACGAGGTCAGATCCTTCCTGATGTCCTCGGCGCACTACTGGCTGTCCGAGTTCCACGCCGACGGGCTGCGCGTCGATGCCGTGGCGTCGATGCTCTACCTCGACTACTCGCGCAAGGCCGGCGAATGGCTGCCCAATCGCTATGGCGGCCGCGAGAACATCGAGGCCATCGACTTCTTGCGCGAGATGAACATGATGGTCCATCGCGATTTCCCGGGCGCCCTCACCATCGCCGAGGAATCGACCGCGTGGCCGATGGTGTCGCGGCCGGTCTACGTCGGCGGCCTCGGCTTCTCGATGAAGTGGAACATGGGCTGGATGAACGACACGCTCGCCTACATGGCGAACGACCCCGTGCATCGGCGCTACCACCACGACATGCTGACCTTCGGCCAGCTCTATGCCTACACCGAGAACTTCGTGCTGCCCTTCTCGCACGACGAGGTGGTGCACGGCAAGGGCTCGCTGATCGGCAAGATGCCGGGCGACGAGTGGCAGCGCTTCGCCAACCTGCGCCTGCTGCTCACCTACCAGGCGACGACGCCGGGGAAGAAGCTTTCCTTCATGGGCAACGAGATCGCGCAGACGCACGAATGGCGCAGCGACGAGGAGATCGCCTGGCACCTGCTGCAATGGGCGCCGCACGCCGGGGTGAAGACCATGGTGCGCGACCTCAACCGCCTCTGTCTCGACACGCCCGCGCTGCATGACCAGGATTTCGACGCGGCGGGATTCTCTTGGATCGATTGTCATGATGCCGATCAGTCGGTGGTCGGTTGGATCCGCTATGCCCGCGACGGCAGGTTCGTTGCCGTCATGCTCAATTTCACTCCGGTGCCGCGGCCCGGCTACCGCATCGGCTTGCCGCGCACCGGCTGGTACCGCGAACTCTTCAACAGCGACTCCCACTTCTACGGTGGCAGCGACATGGGCAACGGCGAAGGGCTGCTCGCCTCGGACCAGACCTGGATGGGCTATCCGGCGTCGCTGACCTTGACGCTTCCGCCGCTGGCGGGAGTGATCCTGACGCCTACGGATTGAGGAGTCCGGCGGCCAGCAGGCGGTCGATCTCCGCTTCCGCGGCTGCCCAGTCCTGCAGCTCGCGCCCCGGTGTGAAGCCATGCCGCTCGGCGATGAAATAGGCGGCAACCTCGATGTAATTGCGGCGCTGTTCGGCCGGCACGGCGGTACGCGCCTGCCTTGCGGGCGGGTCGGCCTTGACGGCCTTCTTCGCTGCAGGCGCCTTGGCCGTCTTCGCGGCAGGTGCCTTGCTTGCCTTCGCTGGGGCGGCGGCCTTCTTCGCCGTCGTCTTTGCGGTGGTCTTCGGGGTTGCCATGCTGACCCTCCTCTAGCCTGATTTTGCGAGCGTTAGATTTCCAAAATATGGCAGGTTGCTGACAAGGTCAAGGCGCGCCGCGGCCCGCTTTCGACCAAAGACAGAGGCTTTGCCGGCAGTTCCGGCATCCTGGTTTCAGGTTTCCAGCATGCCGGCGCCGATCAGCGCCGCGCCCTTCAGTCCCAGCTCCGTGTCCGTCACGACATGGACCGGCATGCGGGCCGCGAGTGCCGCGTGTCCGGCCTTGTCCTGGAAGGTCCTGACGAACAGTCCGGACTGCATCAGGGGCAGGATCTTCGCCGCGATGCCGCCCGCCAGGAACACGCCGCCGCGCGCCATGACGGCCAGCGCCATGTCGCTGGCATAGGCGCCGTAGGCCGACAGGAAGCAGTCGACCGAGCGCCGCGCCACGGCATCGCCGGACAGCGCGCGCTCGGCCACCTCGGCCGGCTCGGCGTCCTCGCCGGACAGGATGCGGTGGATGGCCGCCAGCCCGGGCCCCGAGACCACCCGTTCGGTGGTGACGCGGCCGTAGATCTTGCGCAGTTCCGCCAGCACCCGGCCCTGGTCGTCGTCCTGCGGCGAGAAGCCGACATGGCCGCCTTCGCCCGGCAGGATGCGGAAGCGGCCCTCGTGGGGCACCAGCACCGCCATGCCCAGTCCGGTGCCCGCGCCGACGACGAGGCGCACGCCGTCCTCGCGCGGCTCGCCGGCCTGGAGGGTGACCAGGTCGCCCGGCGCCACGGCGGTGATCCCGGCGGCCGCGGCCTCGAAGTCGTTGGCCAGCACGCAGGTCGGCAGGCCGAAGGCGGCGCCACACCGGTCGGCATCCACGATCCAGGGGAGGTTGGTGATCTTCGCCGAGCGGGCGCCGTCGTCGATGGGACCCGCCAGGGCCAGGCAGGCGCCGGTGACGCGGTCGGCGTGGCGGGCGATGTCGCCGCGGAACCTGGCGAACATGTCGTCGAAGCTCGCATAGTCGGCGCACTCGTAGCGGTTGAAGTCGTGCAGCCGGACCCAGCCGTCCTCGACCTCGGCGATGCCCAGCAGGGCCTTGGTGCCACCGACGTCGCCGCAGATGATCATGGCGCTCCGCCGGACTCGCTACACGGCGACCGGCGCCGCGATGTGCGGATGGGGATCGTAGCCTTCGAGCGAAAAGTCGTCGAAATCGAAGGCGAAGATGTCCGTGACGTCGGGATTGAGATGCATCTTCGGCAGCGGGCGCGGCTCGCGCGCCAGCTGTGTGCGCGCCTGCTCGAGGTGGTTCGAATAGAGATGCGCATCACCCAGCGTATGCACGAAGTCGCCCGGCTTGAGGCCGACCACCTGCGCCACCATCATGGTGAGCAGCGCGTAGGAGGCGATGTTGAAGGGGACGCCAAGGAAGATGTCGGCGCTGCGCTGGTAGAGCTGGCACGACAGCTTGCCGTTCGCCACGTAGAACTGGAACAGCGCGTGGCAGGGCGGCAGCTTCATCTTCGGCACGTCGGCGGGGTTCCATGCCGACACCATGTGGCGGCGCGAGTCGGGATTCTTGCGCAGCCCTTCGATCAACTCGGAGATCTGGTCGACCTCGCCGCCGCCGGATCTCGGCCAGTGGCGCCATTGGTGTCCATAGACCGGGCCGAGGTCGCCGCTGGCGTCCGCCCACTCGTCCCAGATGCGCACGCCGTTCTCCTGCAGGTAGCGGATGTTGGTGTCGCCGCGCAGGAACCACAGCAGCTCGTAGATGATCGAGCGCAGGTGCAGCTTCTTGGTGGTCAGCACCGGGAAGCCTTCGGCGAGGTCGAAGCGCATCTGCCAGCCGAAGACCGAGCGCGTGCCGGTGCCGGTGCGATCCGATTTTTCGTGCCCGTTTTCGAGCACATGCCGCATCAGGTCGAGGTATTGGCGCACTGAAATTGACTCATATAATCGGTCAACCATTCTAAAGGATAGAACACGATGCTGCCCCAAGTGAGATGCCAGCGCGGCCCGATCGGCACCGCCCTCGCCAAGCACGCGCATCTCCTGTTTCTGCTGCCCGCGGGCGGCCGCCTCCCGGCCGAGCTGCCGGAGCGCGATCTCTGGCGCGCGGTGCTCAGGCGGCGCGATGCGGAGGTCCAGGAACTCGCGAAGACCCCGCAGGCGATGGACCTTCCGCAGGGCGCGCACGCGGTGTGCGTGATGGCGGACCCGAAGGCCTCGCGCTTCGAGCGGCTTTCGGTGTTGCGCAAGGCGGTCATGGCGCTGCTCGACGAAACGCCTGCGTCGCTCGCGGTGATCGACCTCGGCGGCGGGCGCGATGCGGCCCTCGATGCGGCGTATGTCGCATGCATCAACGGCGTGGCCTTGCCGGCAAGGAAGAAGAAGGCGGCGAAAGGCCTGGCAAAGGTCGCCGTGGTGTCGCCGGAGGTGGGCGATGCGGATCTCGCCCCGGTGCTGGCGCTCGCGCGCGCCAACGTCCTGGTGCGCGAGCTGACGGTACTGCCGCCCAACGATCTCACCCCAGCCGGTTATCGCCAGCGCCTCCGGACGCTGGCCAAGACGTACGGCTGGAAGATCGAGGAGCACGACTTCAGGCGCCTGCGGAAGATGGGCGCCGGCGCCTTTTGCGCCGTGGCGCAGGGCTCCAACCACGAGGACGCGGCGATCGTCCGGCTGTCGTGGCGGCCGAAGGGCGCCAAGCGCCGCGTGGCGCTGGTCGGCAAGGGCATCTGTTTCGACACCGGCGGGCACAACCTCAAGCCCGCGCGCTACATGCACGGCATGCACGAGGACATGAACGGCTCCGCCGTGGTGCTCGGCCTGCTCCAGTACCTGACGGAAACGCGGCAGCCGGTCGCCGTCGACGCCTGGCTGGCGATCGCGCACAACCACCTGTCGCCCGGGGCCTACAAGCAGAACGACATCGTCACGGCGCTCGACGGCACGACCATCGAAATCGTGCACACCGATGCCGAAGGCCGCATGGTGCTGGCCGACACGCTGACGCTGGCGTCGCGCGAGAAGCCGCAGCTGGTCGTCGACTTCGCCACGCTCACCGGCAGCATGGTTTCCGCGCTGGGCAACCGCTACTCGGGCGCCTTCGCCACCAGCGACGAGCTCGCTGTGCATGCGATCGGGGCGGGACGCGCGAGCGGCGAGCGCGTCTGCGTCTTCCCCATGGATGCCGACTACGAGGAAGGCGAATCGGGCCTCGAGTCCAAGGTCGCCGACGTCAAGCAATGCACGCTGGCGGGCGAGGCCGACCATATCCTGGCCGCCCGCTTCCTCAAGCGCTTCACCAACGAACTGCCCTGGGTCCACGTCGACCTCTCGGCGGTCTCGAGCGGCGGCGGGCTGGGCGGTGTCGCCAGCGACGCCACCGGCTTCGGCGTCGCCTGGGGCGCGGAGTTCCTGAAGCGCTGGCAGGGGGACCGCTGAGCCGCCGACGCGCGGCTCAGACGCGGTTCCTCGGCAGTTCGACTGCCGCCGCGGCTTCCCGCGGGACCACTTCGCCGAGCAGCACGACGCGCACGGTATTGCGGCCGCCCGCCTTCGCCGCATACAGGGCG
>DASVZD010000058.1:0-2290 GCA_036391815.1 Rhodocyclaceae bacterium | reverse complement strand
TGGCGGGACTCGAGCACCAGCACGTGTATTTCGAGGCCTCGACGGCGGTCATCACGCTGGTCCTGCTCGGCAAGATCCTGGAGGCGCGCGCCAAGGCCAAGACCTCCGCGGCCATCGAAGCGCTGGTGAAGCTGCAGCCGCAGACCGCGCACGTCGAGCGCAACGGCCAGCTGGTGGAAGTGCCGGTGGCGACCATGATTCCCGGCGACGTCTTCGTGGTGCGCGCCGGCGAGGCGGTCGCGGTCGACGGCGAAATCCTCGAGGGCGCCTCCAGCATCAGCGAGGCCATGCTGACCGGCGAGAGCCTGCCCGTCGCCAAGGCGCCCGGCGACAAGGTCTTCGCCGCGACGGTGAACGGCGACGGCCTGCTGCGCTGCCGCGCCACCGGGGTCGGCTCGCACACGCTGCTGGCCGGCATCATCCGCATGGTCGAGGAGGCGCAAGGCTCCAAGGCGCCGGTGCAGCGCCTGGTCGACCGCGTCGCGGCGATCTTCGTCCCGGTCGTCACGGCGGTCGCGCTGGCCGCCTTCGCCGGCTGGTGGTGGATCGGCGGCGATTTCACGGCGGCCCTGGTGAATGCCGTGGCCGTGCTGGTGATCGCCTGCCCATGCGCGCTCGGGCTGGCGACGCCCACCGCCATCATGGTCGGCACCGGCCAGGGGGCGCGCGCCGGCATCCTGATCCGCAACGCGCAGGCGCTGGAGCTGGCGGAGCGGATCGATGTCCTGGTCGTCGACAAGACCGGCACGCTGACCGAAGGCCGGCCGGAAGTGACCGAAGTGGTGCCGCTTGGCGATTCGAGCGCCGACGAGGTGCTGCGGCTGGCGGCCAGCCTCGAGCAGGGCGCCACCCATCCGCTGGCCCAGGCGATCATCGCGGCGGCGAAGAAGAAGGGGCTGCCGCTCGCCCTGCCGCAGGCGACGTCGTCGATTCCGGGCCGCGGAATCAGCGGCCAGCTCGATGGAATCCCGGTGATGGCCGGATCGCCTGCCTACCTGGCCGAAACCGGACTCGCGATGCCCGCCGCGGCTGCCGCGCAGCTTCAGGAGCTGGGCCGCAGCGTCGTGGCCGTGGCGCGCGACTCCAGGCTTGCCGGCCTGATCGGCATCGCCGACCCCTTGCGTGCCGGTTCGAAGGCGGTCGTCGCGCGGCTTGCCGGCCTCGGCGTCGAGGTCGTCATGCTGACGGGCGACAACGCCAAGACCGCGGCGGCCGTGGCCGCGGCGGCCGGCATCGACCGCTTCGAGGCCGAAGTGCTGCCTGGCGACAAGTCGCGTGCGGTGGAAAAGCTCAAGGCCGGCGGCCGCCGCGTCGGCATGGCGGGCGACGGCATCAACGACGCGCCGGCGCTGGCTGCCGCCGACGTGAGCTTCGCCATGGGCGCCGGCTCCGACGTCGCCATGGAAGCGGCGGACGTCACCCTGATGCGCAATGACCTCGCGTCGGTGCCGGACGCCATTGCGCTGTCGCGGGCGACGCTCTCCAAGATCCGCCAGAACCTGTTCTGGGCCTTTATCTACAATGTGCTGGGCATCCCGCTGGCCGCGCTGGGTTTCCTCAACCCCGTCGTGGCCGGGGCGGCGATGGCCATGAGCTCGGTGTCCGTGGTCAGCAATTCCCTGCTGCTGCGGCGCTGGAAACCCGAGGAGCGGTGATGGAATCGATCGTGCTGAAAGTGACCGGGATGTCGTGCGGCGGCTGCGTCAAGAGCGTGACCAACGTGTTGCAGGCACTCCCCGGCGTGGCCAAGGCCGAGGTATCGCTGGAAAAGGGCGAGGCCGCGGTGGAGTTCGAACCCGGCCAGGTGACCCGCGAAGCGATGGCCCAGGCAGTGGCCGACGCCGGCTTCGAGGCGAGTTGATGCCTGTATAATCGGAGCTTTTCGAAGGAGCAGCTCTTGGGTCTCGATCGCGTCCCCGCCGGCAAGGATTTGCCTAACGATTTCAACGTCGTCATCGAAATTCCGATGCACGCCGAACCGATCAAGTACGAGGTGGACAAGGAATCCGGCGCGATCTTCGTCGACCGCTTCATGTCGACGGCTATGCACTACCCCTGCAATTACGGCTACATCCCGCACACCATCGCCGGCGACGGCGATCCGGTGGACGTGCTGGTCAAGTCGCAATTCGCCCTGCCGCCCGGCGTGGTGGTGCGCTGCCGCCCGGTCGGCATGCTGAAGATGACCGACGAGGCGGGCGAGGACGCCAAGGTGCTGGCCGTCCCGGTCGACAAGCTGACGACCATGTACCGCGACATCGAGAGCCCGCGCGATTTCCCGCAGGTGATC
>DASVZD010000057.1:0-4482 GCA_036391815.1 Rhodocyclaceae bacterium | reverse complement strand
GAGCACCAGCGCGATCAGCGCGCCGAAACCGGCGGCCAGCATCACCCCAGCGAGCAGCAACGGGGTGTGGTCGCGCGCCAGCAGGCGGCCGCCGAGCGCGGCGGCGAGCACCAGCGCCAGGAGGCTGCCGGCGAACGCCAGCAGCGACACCCACGGCCACGCCAGCCCCGCCGCCATGCCGAGCAGGGCGAGGAGTCCCGCGCCGCCCGACACCCCAAGCAGATAGGGTTCGGCCAGCGGGTTGCGGAACAGCGTCTGCATCAGCGCGCCGGCCAGCGCCAGCAGGCCGCCGCAGGCGAAGGCGCCCAGCGTGCGCGGCAGCCGCAGGCCGCGCACCACCTCGCCGCCCAGGCCGCTGCCGTCCCCCGTCAGCGCCGCCAGCACCTCGCCGGGACCGAGCGCCAGGCTGCCGACGCCGAGGCTCAGCAGTCCGCTCGCCACCGCGAGGACGGCGAGTGCGGCGATGACGGCGAAGGCGCGGCGGCGTGACGGCATCGGTGCAGTCTACTTCGGCGCGTAGCGGAGCCCGACGAACAGGTTGGCGCCCGGCGTCGCGAAATCGCGCACCAGCGCGTAGCGCTTGTCGAAGACGTTGTTGGCGCGGGCGAACAGCGTCACGTCGTCGCGCACGCGGTAATTGACGAAGGCGTTGACCAGCGTGTATCCGCCGAGCGCCTGCGTGTTCGCCGCGTCGTTGTAGCGCTTGCCGCTCGCCTGCAGCTCGGTCCCGACGTCACAGGCGCCGAAATCGCGCGTCAGCGCCAGCTTGCCGGTCTGGCGTGCGCGGTATTGCAGCGTCTTCTGCAGCATGTCGTCACGCGGGTCCTGGATGTCGATGCTGCTCGACAGCCGGTAGGCGCCCAGCGTGCCGCTGTAGGCGACGGTGACGCCGCGCAGCGTGGCGCGCGCCACGTTGAACGGCAGCCAGGCGCCCCAGAGGTTGGCGGGATCGACCGGCGCCCACTGGATCAGGTTGCTGACGGCATTGTGGTAGTAGGTCACCGACGCCTCCTCGCCGCGCGCCGCGTAGTGCAGCGAGGCCTCGCGGTTCTGCGCGGTCTCCGGCCTGAGCGCCGGATTGCCGGCGCCCGGCCAGTAGAGGTCGTTGAAGGTCGGCGCCTTGAAGGCGCTGCCGGCGGACACATGGGCGCGCCATGCCGGCGAGAAGCGGTAGCCGTAGCCGATGAGCCCCGTGGTCTTGTCGCCGAACTGCGAGTTGTTGTCGCGGCGCAGGTTCAGCTGCCACTGCTGGCGGCCCAGGCCGGCGGTCCAGCCTGCCAGGTAGGAATCGATGCTGCGGCTGGTCACCAAGTAGCGCGTGGTGGAGGAGGACACGTTCTGCTCGTTGCGCTCCACGGCCAGCAGGGCGGTGCCGAGCGGCAGGCGGACGTCGTTCTGCCACTGGTACTGCGTCTGGGTGGAGCGGATGGCCGCGTAGGCGCGCCCGTTGTCGTAGTTGTGGCCGTCGTCGGCGCTCTGGCCGACGCGCAGGGTGCTGGTCCAGGCGTCGGTCAGCTGGTCGCGGCTGTGAAGGGTGACGGCGGACAGCGTCTCCGATTGCTTGTAGGCGTCGCTGGCCGGGCCGGGAAAGGTCGCGTTGTAGCGGTTCCAGCCGTCCGAATACAGGTAGCTGGCGCCCAGCTCGTGGCCCTTGGCCGGAGCGAAGCTCAGGCTGCCCGAGCTGCTGGCGTTCCGGTAGCCGCGGTTGGCCGGGTTGTAGGCGGCGCTGGCGGGATTGTTCACGGCGGGGAAGGAATCGCTGCGCTTGTCCGAAACCTGGAAGCTGTAGTGCCAGCGATCCTGCGCCCCGGAAAAGCCGGCGCTCAGCGCCGAAGTGTTCCACGTGCCGTAGCCGGCCTCGGCGAAAGGCTGGAAGGAGCCTTCGCCGCGCTTGGTGAATATCTGCACCACGCCGCCGATGGCGTCCGAACCGTACAGCGACGAAGCCGGTCCGCGGATGATCTCGATGCGCTCGACCTGCTGCAGCGGGATGTACTCCCAGGCCGGCGCACCGATGGTCGTCGAGCCGACGCGAATGCCGTCGACCAGCAGCAGGACGTGGTTCGCGTTGGTGCCCCGGATGAATACGTTGGAGGTGGTGCCGGGCCCGCCGTTGCGGTTGATCTCGATCCCCGGCTGGCGCGCCAGCAGTTCGGTGACGGTGGCTGCCGGACCCGCGTCCTGGATCTCCTCGCTGCCGATGACGGTGATGTCCGACAGGCTTTCGGAGGCGCGTTGGGGCTGCCGCGTGGCGGTGACGACGACGGCGGCCTCGTCATTGGGAACGGCGGCGTTGGCGTTGAAGGCGGCGGCCACGGCGGCCGCGAGGGCGGTACGGATGAAACGAGCATGCATGTCGCAGGACTCCCGGTGGGCGTGCGTCCCCGCACGCCGATGGCGGAACACGGATGCGGAGCGGGAGGCAAGGCAGTGCGGCCGGAGCCGCCGGCGCATCGCATCCCCGCGACACATCCACTTCATTGTCCGCGGCCGGTCTCCGGGCTCGGAAGTCTTGCACCGCCGCCTTCCCGGGGAATTCCCAGTGGCGTCGTGGCGGTACCGCACTTCCTTACCGTTGCGGGGGCAGCGCCGGGATTGCGCGGATTCGCGCGCACCGGCTTCCCGTTTCACCCTTGCGCCGGATGGCGTTCGGGCACCGTGGACAGCGGCGCGGAGTCTAGCATGCAAGCCCAAATCGAGCCCCCTGCCCATGCGGGATTGTTATGGCGCCACCTTCAAAGTGTTGGCTTATTGCTTGACCGACAATGGTTTTTCTCGCACACTTGCGTCTCTCATGGATGCCGATCTTTCCACGCTCGAGCAAAAAGTCGAGGACGTCGTGGCGTTCTGCCAGCGCCTGCGCGAGGAAAACCTCGTCCTGCGCACGCGGGTTGCAGGGCTGGAAAACGAGAAGCGCGCGCTCACGGAGAAGATCGACACGACGCTCGTGCGCCTCGAGGCGCTGATGGATCGGCTGCCCAGCGAATGACCACCCCGACGCTCGACATCACCCTGCAGGGACGCGCCTACAGCGTCGCCTGCCCGCCCGAGGAACGCGAGGCGCTGCTCGAGGCCGTCGCGCTGCTCGACGCCAAGATGGCGGACATCGCGAAGAAGACCAAGAGCACCGGCGAGCGGCTCGCCGTCATGACCGCGCTCAATCTCGCGCACGAATTGACCTCACTCAAGAAGGCGCCTTCCGCGCCCCTTGCGAGCGAAGATTTGAAGCGTAGAATCGGTGCCATGGAAGCGCGTCTGGACTCGGCTCTCGCGCAACAGGAAGACCTGTTCTAAGAGCTTTCCCGGCGTCGCTCGAGGAATCCCCTGCGGTGCTCGTGACGGCCATATATTCCTTGAACCTATGCTAAATAGGCATCGGCCGCCGACCCAGGACGCCGCTGTTGTGAGCACCCCTTCGCGGGTGCACCTGATGCGGTAGGAAAGCGGCCACTCTGGACCACGGTTCAGGATGCCGGCCGAACGGCACTCGCGGGGGACCAGTTGCTGGAAGCAGTTGGTCGGGACGGAAAGCGCGGCACACACCGCGCTTTCTTTTTGCGTGGCGGAGACGCATGCAGCAAGCATCATCCCTGGACGAGAGCTTCGGCCGCCGGCGCGTCAGCGCCGACGAGCGCCGGAGCCGCATCCGCCGCGTCTTCGAGGCCGTCGCGCCGCGCTACGACCTGATGAACGACCTCATGAGCTTCGGCATCCACCGGCTGTGGAAGCGCACCCTGGCGAAGCGCTGCCGCGACGTGCGCGGTGCGGTGATCGACCTCGCCGGCGGCACCGGCGACGTCGCGCGATTGCTGGTCGCCGACGGCCGCCGCGTCGCGGTATGCGACCCGAGCCGCGCGATGATGAACGAAGGGCGCCGCCGCGGCGGCGCCATCGAGTGGCTGGCCGGCGAAGCCGAGGCCCTCCCGCTCGCGGATGCCAGCGTCGACCTGCTGACGGTGTCCTTCGGCCTGCGCAACGCGACGCGGCTGGAAGCCGCGCTGGCGGAAATCCGCCGCGTGCTGAAGCCGGGCGGGCGCTTCGTCTGCCTCGAGTTCTCGCGGCCCTACCGCTGGTTCGCGCCGTTCTACGACCTCTATTCCTATCTCGTCATTCCGCGCCTGGGAGCCGCCGTCGCGCGCAACCCCGAGGCCTACCAGTACCTGGTCGATTCGATCCGCCGCTTCCCCGACCAGCGCGGCTTCGCGGCGCTGATGGAGCAGGCGGGCTTCGCCGAGGTGCGCTGGGAGAACCTGTCGTTCGGCATCGCCTGCCTGCACTTCGGAGAGGCGCGGTGAAGCCGGAGCTGCCGGAAGCCGTCGTCGATGCGCCGCCCCACGGCTGGCGCGTCTGGTGGACCGCGGCGCGGCCGCGCACGCTGGGCCTCTCGGTCGCCCCGGTGGTGCTCGGCACCGCGGTGGCGTGGTCGGAAGGCGCGCCGCACGCCTGGCCGGCGGCCGCCGCGGCGCTGCTGTGCGCGCTGCT
>DASVZD010000056.1:0-10787 GCA_036391815.1 Rhodocyclaceae bacterium | reverse complement strand
GGTGCCGCCGAATCCCTGCGGCGTCGCGCTGCCGGGGCCCATGGCCGGGCCGCCGAGATTGTTGTCGGTGGTGCCGCCCGTGCCGTCGACGGTACCGGTCGTTCCGCCGTTGACTTCGCCGGTCCGATTCGGCGCGCGCAGGTCGCCGGCCGCTCCTGCCGTGTCGGGCGTGATGCCCGAGGTGCCGGCGGTGCCCGCCGCGTTGGCGCCGCCCGGCGACGTGCTGCCCTCGTTCTGCGCGAGCCGGACGAGGCCTGTCGCCCCGCTCGCCTGCAGGACGCCCATGCCGCCGATCAGCAGGCCGGCGAGCAGAGCGCCGGCCTTCTTGCCGCTGCTCATGTTGCGACTCCTTCGTGGTGTGCTCAACGACCGGTGCTCGGCGTCGTTCCGGAGCTGCCGTTCGTCGGCGCGCAGCCGGTCGCCGTCATGGTGCTGCCCGACGGGCAGTTGCCGCTGCTGCCGCCCATGCCGGAACTGCTGCCGCCGCCGTAGGTTCCCGAACTCGAGCCGCCGCCGTAGGTGCCGGCGCCGGACGTCGTCGAACCGCCGGTGCCGCTGCCGGTTCCCGTGCCGCTGCCCGGGTAGCCGCCGGAGCCGCCGCCGGAGCCTGTGCTGCTGCCGCCGCCGCCCATGCCGCCGCTGCCCGTGCTGCTGCCGCCGGCACCGGCGCCCCCGCCGCCCCCGGCCTGGGCGACCTGTTGAGGCGACAGATCGAAGCCGGCAGCCGAGACCGGTGCCGACGCGAGAGCCGCGCCGGCCAGCAGGGCGGCGAGAAGGAGGGAATAGTGGATCGTGCGTGCGGACATATGCGTCTCCTTGCGTGATGTGGATGGTCGGCGTGATTTCGCAATCGCTGTGCCCGGTCCGTTCGGGCCGGTGCTGCCTCCCGCGGCGTGCCCCGGCGCGCTGATCGGCGCGGCGGTCCGGGGCGCGGTCCGGTCCCGGTGACCGGCAGTTCTTACGGAGGGGAGAACTTTCTACCGGGCGGCTCGCGCGGGGGCGCCGCCATCCCGCCGTCATCGCAGCCGAACTCGCCCGCCCGGCACGCGGTCCAACCAACGGAACGCACCTTGCTCCTGTTCGGAACGATGCCCCGTAGCGGAGGAACCATGTCTGCGAACCCGAACCGCAAGCCCCCCCTGCCGGCGACTGCCGGCGCCGAGTGCTGCCGCGGCGCCGTCATCGGCGCCGCCAACGGCATCCTGCTGGCGCTGGCGGGCGGCCTCCATACGCCCGGGGCGCTGCTGGCCTCGGCAGCTGGCGCCAGCCTGGCCGGCGCGCTGGTCGCGCTGCTGGTGTGGAGCGGCTCGGCCGCGGCGCCGGAGGCGCCGGTGCCGCCGCCGCCGCCGCGGCACGACCGTCGCTGAGGAGACGCAGATGGCCCGCGCGCTCTGGAAAGGCGCCATCGCCTTCAGCCTCGTCCACGTGCCGGTGTCGCTCTATCCGGCGTCGAATTCCGCCGAGCTCGACTTCAAGATGCTCGACAAGCGCGACTTCGCGCCGGTCGGCTACCAGCGCATCAACAAGCGCAGCGGCCAGCCGGTGCCTTCCGAGGACATCGTCAAGGGCTTCGAGTACGAGGACGACCAGTACGTCGTGATGTCGAACGAGGACTTCCGCGAGGCCAACGTGGAGGCCACGCAGACGGTCGACATCTTCGCCTTCGTCGAGGCCGGAGAGATTCCGTCGTGGCACTTCGAGACGCCGTACTACCTGGAGCCGACCAAGCGCGGCATGAAGGGCTACGCGCTGCTGCGCGAGGTGCTGCGGCGCAAGGAGCGCATCGCGCTGGCCAACGTGGTGATCCGCACGCGCCAGCGCCTCGCGGCGCTGGTGCCGGTGGGGCGCATGCTGGTGCTCAACACGCTGCGCTTCGCCGACGAGATCCGCGCCTTCGACGAGGCCAACCTGCCGGGCCAGGACCTCGCCGCGCTCAATGTCTCCGAGCGCGAGATCGCCATGGCGGAACGCCTGGTGGACGACATGGCGGAGCCCTGGCATCCCGAGCAGTACCGCGACACCTACCGCGAGGACCTGCTGGCGCTGATCCATCGCAAGGTGGAATCGGGCGAGACCCACGTCATCGCCGAGCCGGCCGAAGGCAAGGCGGCCGCCGAGGGCGGCGCCGAAGTCGTCGATCTCATGGCCCTGCTCAAGCGCAGCCTGGAGGCGCGCGGCGACAAGGGCGCGCCCGAATCGCACCAGCCGCCGCGGCGCAAGGCGGCGGGTCAGCGCGGCTCGCGCAAGCGTTCCTGAACGCGCTGCGTCCGCATGCCGCGCCCGCACGCCCGCGCCGCCCTCGACGAATACCGCGGCAAGCGCGACTTCGCGGCGACCCCCGAGCCGCGCGGCGAGGCGGCCCCGGCCGGCGCCGCTGCCCCCGCCTTCACCGTGCAGCGCCACGCGGCACGCCGCCTGCACTACGATTTCCGCCTCGAGCTCGATGGCGTGCTGAAGAGCTGGGCGGTGCCGCGCGGCCCCAGCCTCGACCCTGGCGAGAAGCGGCTGGCGGTCGAGGTCGAGGACCATCCGCTCGAATACGGCGAGTTCGAGGGCAGCATCCCCGAAGGACACTATGGCGCCGGCGACGTCGTGCTGTGGGACCGCGGCACCTGGCATTGCGAGGACGCCGATCCCGCCGCCGCGCTGGCCGCCGGCCACCTCAAGTTCTCGCTGCACGGCTTCAAGCTGCACGGACGCTGGGCGCTGGTGCGCATGGCGGACAACGCCCGCCACCAGGACGCAACGGCCGCGCAAACGCGCCAGGCCCGGCACAACTGGCTGCTGCTCAAGGAGAAGGACAGCGCCGCGCGGCGCGGCCCGGCGGCCGAGGTCACCGCGCGCCTGCCGGGCAGCGTGAAGGGCAGCCTGGCCGCGCTGTCGCAGCCGGCCGAGCTGCCGGGCTTCGTGGCGCCGCAGCTGGCGACGCTGGTCGACGCGCCGCCCGAGCAGGAGGGATGGATCTACGAGGTCAAGTACGACGGCTACCGGCTGATGGCGCGCCTCGAGCACGGCGGCGCCCGCCTGTTCACGCGCGCCGGCAACGACTGGACGGCGAAGCTGCCGGCGCTGGCGCGGCGCCTGGCGCGGCTGGGTCTCGACGGCAGCTGGCTCGACGGCGAGATCACCGTGCTCGATCCCGACGGCATCCCCGACTTCCAGGCGCTGCAGAATGCCTTCGAGCGCAGGATGCAGGCGCCCATTACCTACTACGTGTTCGATGCGCCGTGGCTCGAGGGGCGCGACCAGCGCGCGCTGCCGCTGGTCGAGCGCAAGCACCGGCTGGCCGCCGCACTGGCGCGCGCGCCGGAGGGCGACGGCGGCGCGGCGGTCGCCTACAGCGAGCATTTCGCCGGCGATCCCGCCACGGCGCGGGCCTCGCTCGAACAGGCGTGCCGGCTCGGCCTCGAGGGCCTCATCGGCAAGCAGGGCGACTCGCCCTATCGCGGCGAGCGCAGCCGCAGCTGGATCAAGCTCAAGTGCCGCCCGCAGCAGGAATTCGTCATCGGCGGCTACACCGATCCGCGCGGCAGCCGCACCGGCTTCGGCGCGCTGCTGCTCGGGGTTTACGAGAGCGCCGGCCGCCTGCGCTACGCCGGGCGCGTCGGCAGCGGCTTCGACGACAAGCTGCTCGATCGCCTCGCGCGCAGGTTCGCGCCCCAGCAGTCGGCGCAGCCGCCGTTCGTCGACCCGCCGCGCGAGAAGGACGTGCATTGGCTGCGGCCGGAACTGGTGGCCGAGGTCGCCTTCGGCGGCTGGACGCGCGAGAACCTGCTGCGCCAGGCGTCGTTCCTCGGCCTGCGCGAGGATCGGCCGGCGGCCGGCGTGGCGCGCGAGGAGGCCGCGCCGGCGGAACCGGCGGGCGAGGCCGGGCTGGGCAGCAGCGACGCGCGCGTGGCCGGCGTGCGGCTCACGCATCCCGACCGACTGATGTGGCCGGAGCGCGGCATCACCAAGAGCGACCTCGCGCGCTATTGCGAACGCATCGCCGCAGCCCTGCTGCCGCATCTGGCGCGCCGCCCGCTCGCCCTGCTGCGCTGCCCCGACGGCAGCGCGGCGGAATGCTTCTTCCAGAAGCACATCGACCGGGCCCGGCCCGCCGGCGTGCTGGACTTTGCCTGGCGGGAATCGTCGGGCGAGAAGCGCTACCTCTACGTCGAAGGCATCGAGGGCGTGATAGGCCTGGTGCAGCGCGGCATCGTCGAGTTCCACACCTGGGGCTCGCGGCTGCCGCATGCGGAGCGGCCGGACCGCATCACGCTCGACCTCGACCCTGCCCCCGACGTGCCGTGGCCGCGCATCGCCGAGGCCGCGCAGCTGGCGCGCACGGTGTTCGAGGAACTCGGCCTCGCCTGCTTCCTCAAGACCACCGGCGGCAAGGGCCTGCACGTCGTCGCGCCGATCCGCCCGCGGCTCGGCTGGGAGGAAGCGAAGGCCTTCGCCAAGGCGATCGCCGAGCACCTGGCGCGCGTGCTGCCCGACCGCTTCACCGCCAACATGGCGAAGCGGAAGCGCGCCGGCCGCATCTTCGTCGACTACCTGCGCAACGGCGAGGGCGCCACGGCGATCGCCGCCTATTCGGCGCGCGCGCGGCCCGGCGCGCCGGTGTCGACGCCGCTCGCCTGGGACGAGCTGGGCGCCGGTCTCGATCCCGCCGGCTTCGACCTCGTCACCGTGCCGGCCCGCCTGGCGCAGCTGCCGGACGATCCCTGGCGCGGCTACGATGAACAGGCGCGCGCCATCACCCCCGCGATGCGCCGCGCGCTCGGCATGGAGGACTAGGCCAATGGCCGAAAAGCGGCGGCGCTACTGGTCGCAGCACGTGACGGAGACCAGCCACGCGCTGGATCTCGAGCCGGGCGTGTTCTCCCACGACGATCCCGCCGAGATCGCGCGGTCGCTCAAGCGCTCGGCGGAGAAAAGCCGCCAGCGCAAGGCGGATCCGTTCCGCTCCGCCGTGTCGATGCTGGTCTTCTACGTCAACCGCGCCGGACGCAAGCTGCCGCGCGCGCGCCGCCGGGTGCTCGAGCAGGCCAAGGACGAACTGCGCGCCGCCTTCGGGCGCCGGCGCCGCGCGGACGGAAGTTCTCGGTAATCCTTTCCGGCGGCGGTAAGCCTTACAGCGATTCCCGCTTTGCCGGCCGCTCCGGCGCGGCATGGAAGATGCACGGGGATCGGCCGGAGGAGCACCGCCATGCCACGCATTCCCGAGCATCCGAAGACCGCGCAGCGCAGCCGCGGACCGACCGGCAAGGGCGCCAAGCCGCCGGCCGACGGCCCGGCGCCGGAGGAGGACCTGCGCGGGCCGCGCGGGACCGTCGAGCAGGCGTCGCGCGACATCAAGGCCGGCATCCTCGACGACGAGCGCGGCGACCGCGGGCACGCGCCCGACGACGTGCCGGGCCCGCGCGAGGCGAGCGCCGATCGCACCCGCGGCGCGCAGGCGCGGCCGCAAGGGTCGAACAAGCGCAAGTGATCCGGCACGCGATATGCGAGGCCGCGGGGCGACGTCCCGTCCGGGACGCCTTTATTCTGCAACCAGCAAGGAGTATGAATATGGCATCCACATCCTATACCGGCGCTCAAACCGGCTCCCGCGTCATCGGCGGACAAAAGGGCGAAGGCCCCGGGCCTGACGTCATGGCGGCCGACACGCTCGAGGGCGATTCCGTGGTGAACCCGGCCGGCGAGGAACTCGGCGACATCAAGGACATCATGATCGACGTCAAGAGCGGCCGCGTGGCCTATGCGGTGCTGTCCAAGGGCGGCGTGCTGGGCATCGGCGACAAGCTGTTCGCCATTCCCTGGAGCGCGCTGACGCTCGACGCCGACCGCAAGTGCTTCATCCTCGACGTCAGCAAGGACCGCATGGACAAGGCGCCCGGCTTCGACAAGGACCACTGGCCCTCGATGGCCGACATGAACTGGGCGACCCAGATCCATTCGTACTACGGCCAGCCCAACTATTGGGAACCGCCGCCGGAGGTTTGAGCGGCATTAACGGTATGGAGCGCGGCTCGCGCCGCCGGGGTGCCCCGCCGGCGCGGCCGGGCTTCCCGTCATGCGGCGCTTGCGTCCTCGACATACAAATACCGCTGGAACCCACTGAAGGCTTTCCCGATCATGTGTCGATTATTGTCGATTTCATCGACACATGTCAGCGGTGTGTCGATAGCGCATCCAATGGCGGGTTCCGGCTTCGTCCGTCTGCCCTGCGCCGATTACCAGACGGGCAAAAATTCTGGCAAGCCAATGCCGCATGGATGAATTTGTCGTCAACCGGGCGCAGCCCGGTTCGGGGGACATGAGCGGAGCGGGCTACCCGGTGGCGTTGGCGAGCGCGCCAGGCGCCGAAGGCCTCAGCGCTTAACGGCAGCCAAAATTCCCTGCATCAGCGCCAGCGGCGTCGGCGGGCAGCCGGGCACGGTGACGTCGACGGCGATCACGTTGTCGACCCGCCCGCAGGAGGCATAGCTTTCGCCGAAGGGGCCGCCGGTGCAGCCGCAGTCGCCGACCGCCACGACCAGCTTGGGGTCGGGCGTGCAGTCGTAGGCGATGCGCACGGCGTTCTCCATGTTCTTCGTCACCGGGCCGGTGACCAGCAGCATGTCGGCGTGGCGCGGGCTGGCGACGAACTTGATGCCGCGGCCCTCGATGTTGTAGTAGGGATTGTTGAGTGCGTGGATCTCGAGCTCGCAGCCGTTGCACGAGCCGGCGTCCACTTCTCGGATGGTCAGCGCGCGGCCGAGGATCTTGAGGATCTCGTCCTGCAGGCGTTCGATCTCGGCCGCCTGTTCCGGCTTGGCCTGGGCCGGCGCCGCCTCGGTGAGGAGGCCGGTGCGCAGGATGCGCTTGAGCACGGGAATCACAGGTCGGCTCCCGAATAGGACAGGTTGAACGACTTGTTGATCAGCGGGAAGTCGGGGACGATGTCGTTGAGCACCGCATGCTCGAGCGCCGGCCACGCCTGCCACGACGGATCGTGTGGATGCACGCGCGCCAGCTTGCCCTGCGCGTCGAACTGCACGCCGACCAGCAACTCGCCGCGCCAGGCCTCGACGACGCCGAGGCCGCTGGAACCGGCGATCGGGGTGAGCACCGCGCGGATGTCGCCGCTCGGCAGCGCCACCGCGAGTTCGCGGATCAGGCGCAACGATTCGAGGATTTCGCCGAAGCGCACCGCGGCGCGCGCCGCGACGTCGCCGCGCTCGTCGACGTAGGGCCGCACGCCGAGGGCCGCGTAAGGCGGCGGCGGCGTGTAGCCCTGGCGGTAGGCGCGGCCGTCGAGCAGCAGGCCGGCGGCGCGGGCCGCCATGCCGGTGAGCGAGAGCTCCCGCGCCAAGTCGCCGCTGATCGGGCCGGTGGTGAGGAAGCGGTCCATCAATCCGGCATGCTCGACGTAGATCTTGCGCAGCGCGCTCACTTCGGGCGCCAGCGCGTAGCACTGCTCGACGAGGCGGTCGATCGCCGCGCTGTCGAGGTCGACCGCGACGCCGCCGGGGACGATGCGGTCCATCATGAAGCGATGGCCAAAGGCCTCCGCGTTGAGGCGCAGCCAGTCTTCCTTGAGGCGCATGAACTGCGTGAGGCCGAAGGCCAGCGCGGCGTCGTTGCCCAGTGCGCCGAGATCGCCGAGGTGGTTGGCGATGCGCTCGCGCTCGAGCATGATGGCGCGCAAGGCGAGCGCGCGCGGCGGCGGCGTGGTGCCGCAGGCGGCCTCGACGGCCGACGCGTAGGCCCAGGCGTAGGCGCAGGTGGAATCACCCGAGATGCGGCCGACGATGCGGGCGGCGCCCGTGACGTCCATGCCCATCATCAGCTTCTCGACGCCCTTGTGCTGGTAGCCGAGGCGCTGCTCGAGGCGCAGCACCTTCTCGCCCACGACGGTAAAGCGGAAGTGGCCGGGCTCGATGATGCCGGCGTGGATCGGGCCGACGGGAATCTCGTGCGCGCCCTCGCCGCCCACCCGGACGAAATCGTAGTCGGACGGCAGGTTCGGGAAGTCGCCGGCCTTGGCATCGTGGCGCAGTGGGAACCAGTCGGCCGGCCAGCCGCCGTGGCGCAGCCAGGGACGCTGGTCGGGACCGTCGGATGCGATGCCCACCATGTCGCGCGCGGCGCGCTGCATGCGGTTGGCGGCGGGAAACAGGCCGGCGAGGTCGGGATAGACCGGATTGTCGGCCGGCAGGTCGAGGCTCAGCCAGGCGTGGCCGTTGTCGATGCCGAACACGCAGTGCAGGCGGAAGCCACCGTCGCGCTGGCGCTCGTCGCTGCCCCATAGGGCGGCGAAGCGGCCGCCGTTGCGGAACACGGCGGTGGCGAAGTTCCACAGGTCCTTGCCGTCGGCGGCGCGGCCGCGCCAGACCGGGCTGCCCAGCCCCGGCTGCTTCTCGAACTCGATGGGTTCCTGGTAGAACTGCATGGCGTCAGCCCAGCATGCGCGAGGCTTCGTGGAACCAGCGCGTGAGATAAGGCGGAATGTAGAGGCCGATCATCAGCACGATCGACAGATGCACGAACACCGGTGTGATGGCCGGCGCATGCGGCAATTCTTTGGCGTGCGTCTCGCCGAACACCATCGGCTGCACCTTGCCGAAGATCGAGGCGAAGGCGACGCCCAGCGCGGTGAGCAGGATCGGCGTCGCCCAGGGATGGAACTTCATGGCGTGGGTGAGGATCATGAACTCGCTGGCGAACACGCCGAACGGCGGCATGCCGAGGATCGCCAGCGTGCCGAGCATCAGGCCCCAGCCGATCACCGGGTTGATGCGGATCAGGCCGCGGATGTCTTCCATCAACTGCGTGCCGGTCTTCTGCGTGGCATGGCCGACGGCGAAGAAGATCGCCGACTTGGTCAGCGAGTGCATCGTCATGTGCAGCAGGCCGGCGAAGTTGGCCACCGCGCCGCCCATGCCGAAGGCGAAGGTGATCAGGCCCATGTGCTCGATCGACGAGTAGGCGAACATGCGCTTGATGTCCTTCTGCCGGCCGAGGAAGAAGGCCGCAACCACCAGGGTGAACAGGCCGAAGGCCATCATCAGGTTGCCGGCGAAGCCGCTCGGAATGGCGCCGTCGGCCAGCACCTTGCAGCGGATGATGGCGTAGAGCGCGACGTTGAGCAGCAGGCCGGAGAGCACCGCGGAGACCGGCGTCGGGCCTTCGGCGTGAGCGTCGGGCAGCCAGTTGTGCAGCGGCGCCAGGCCGACCTTGGTGCCGTAGCCGACCAGCAGGAAGATGAAGGAAAGGCCCATGATGGTCGGCTCGAGCTGGCCTTTCACCTCGACCAGGTGGGTCCACAGCAGCGCATTGCCCGTCTCGCCGAGCACGCGCTCCGCCGCGAAGTAGAGCAGGATGGTGCCGAACAGCGCCTGCGCGATGCCGACGCCGCACAGGATGAAATATTTCCACGCCGCTTCGAGCGACGCGGGCGTGCGGTAGAGCGAAACCAGCAGCACGGTGGTGAGCGTCGCGGCCTCCATCGCCACCCACAGCACGCCGAGGTTGTTGGTGGTGAGCGCCGCCAGCATGGTGAACATGAACAGCTGGAACATGCTCTTGTAGAGGCGCAGGCGCGGCACCGAGAGCTTGCCGTGCTCCTGCTCGTTCTTCATGTAGGGGCTGGAGAAGATGCTGGTGGTCAGTCCGACGAAGGCGGTCAGCGAGACGAAGAAGACGTTGAGCGAGTCGATGAAGAACATCTCGCCAAAGGCGAAGCGCGGGCCGTTGGTGATGATCTCGACGGTCAGGAAGGCGGAGGCCAGGAAGGTGGTCAGGCTCGCCAGGATGTTGAGGTTGGGCGCCCACCTGCGCTCGCCCGCCACCGTCAGCAGCAGGCCGCTGACGAGCGGAGTGGCGAGCATGAGGACGAAGAAGTCGAGGTCCATCTCAGCTGTCCTTGAGCTTTTCCATGTTGCGGATGTCGAGGCTGTCGAACTGCTCGCGGATCTGGAAGAAGAACACGCCGAGGATGATGGCGCCGACCAGCACGTCCAGCGCGATGCCGAGCTCGACCACCATCGGCATGCCGTAGGTGGCGCTGGTGGCGGCGAGGAACAGGCCGTTCTCCATCGCCAGGAAGCCCACCACCTGCGGGATCGCCTTGGTGCGGGTGATCATCATCAGGAACGACAGCATCACCGCCGCCAGCGCGATGCCCAGCGTGCCGCGCGTGATTGTGTTCGACAGCTGCGAGATCGGCAGCGCGACGTTGAAGGCGATGATGACCAGCCCCACGCCGACCAGCATGGTGGTCGGGATGGCGATCAGCGACTCGACGTCGAACTTGACGTGCAGCTGGCGCACCAGCCGGTGCAGGATCCAGGGCAGCACCATCGCCTTGAGCAGCAGCGTGAGGCCCGCCGACCAGAACAGGTGATGCTGGTTGGTGGTGTAGGCGACCACGGCGGTCGACAGCGCCAGCACCGCGCCCTGGTAGCCGAACAGGTTGATCAGCGGCAGCACGCGGCGCTGACCCAGCATGGCGAAGGCCAGCAGCAGGATGATCGAGGCGAACAGGTTGATGAATTGGGCGGAGTATGGGACGGTGGTCATTTGCTTCTGGGCTCCAAACCGCCAAGGGCGACGGGGGGGCGCCGACGCTTCGTGTCCCCCGTCGGCTGCCTGCGGCAGCCTCCTCCTCCTTTACCTACGCGTCGACGCCCCCCCGCCACCCTCGGCTTGGCGCCGGGAAAATCGGGGTCTGTCCCCGGTTTTCCACCGCGGATAGTTCGCCGGGCTGATGGGGTGCCCTGCTGCGCGTAGGTAAAGGAGGAGGCGGACGCCTTATC